>DASQMY010000186.1:0-25468 GCA_035645255.1 Mycobacteriales bacterium | reverse complement strand
CGCCGACCGATCGTCGCCGCGAGGAGGCGGGCGAGCGGTCCGTCGTCGCGGTACGCCGCGAGCGGGCTCATCGGCGTGCCGATCGCAGGACGGCTCCGGCGGTGCTGTAGAGGCCGACGGTGAGCCCCCACGCGATCATGGTGGTGAACGTGATGCGCGGAGTCCAGAGGGCGGCCGTGATCGAGATCACGGCGAAGCGCTCACCGATCGGGAAGTTGAAGATCTTCTTCGCCCAGCGCCCGCCAGGCAGCTTCTCGACCAGCCGCGACAGCCGCACCCCACGGCGGGCAACCAGGCGTACCACGTCGCGGGCCGAGCGGGGCGACCTCTCGTCCGCGTCGTCCGCGGGCAGCAGGACGGCCTCACCCGGCTCCGCCTCTGGGTCGGCTTCGGCGCCCTCCTGGTCCTCGGCGAGCCGCGGGTCCGGCTGGAGCGGGCCGGCGGGGGGAGCGCCGATCTTGTCGGTGACATTGACGAGAGGCAGCCCCGGTGCGGTGTCGATCAGCTGGTGCTGCCGTGCCCCGAAGGAGAACGTCAGCACATGTCGGACGACCTGCAGCGCGAGCGCGACGCCGGCGAGCGCCCAGACGTCGTCGTCGAAGCCGCGGGTGGAACCGGCGGCCAGGCCAGCGAGGACGGCGTACTCCTTCGCTCGGTCGAACGTGCCGTCGAGCCAGGCGCCCAGCGCGGAGAACTGCCGGGTGTAGCGGGCGAGCTGTCCATCGACGCAGTCCATCGTGAAGGCGATCTGCAGCAGGATCGCCCCTACCACGAGACCGGGGCGGCTGCCGGTGGCGAACGCTCCGGCGGAGGCGAGCCCGAGAGCCATGGACAGGACAGTGACGCCGTTGGGCGTCCAGCCACGTCGCGCCGCCCATCTGGCGATGTAGCGGGAATAGGGGCTCACCAGGAAGGTCGTGAAGAAGCCGTCGCTGTTCTTGACCGCCGAGTCGAGGAGGACCTTGTCCTCGTCGATCTGCGCCATCCGCTCCTCGGTCTCGAGCGCCTGCTGCTCCGACAGCGGACGGGCCCAGAAGAGCTTGCGCAGGTAGCTGTTGTTGACCTGGACGCCTGCCCGGACGAGACCGACGAGGACCAGGGACGTCACGTCGCCCCGCGCGAACTCCATCTGTCGACGCAGGCTCGCCTCGTCGTCCGGGCTGAGCGGCAGCGCGAACTCGTCGAGCTCCGGCTCCGCGATGCCCTCCTCGCGCTGCTCGGCACGCAGCGCGCGGCGCACCAGCGCGCCGTACCAGCGGTCGCGCTTGCGGTCCAACTCCGCCTGCCACCCTGCCGGCAGCTGCCCAGCGCGCAGCTCGGCGAGCTCGCGGCAGACCCGGACCAGGTCCGCGCGGTGACGCTTGTCGACCTTGATGACTCCGAGGAAGTAGCCGTTGGGCTTCGAGGTGTGGTGGTACGGCGACGCGGCGCTCACGACTCGGCCGCGCGCCGACCGCACCCGGAACTGCTGCCGGTGGCGCCGGCCGGTTGCCAGGATCCCGGTCGCGATGCGCGGGTCGGCGAGCAACCCCGCCAGCGCCTCGCGGTGGGTCGCCACGTCACCGAGCGAGACGACGATGCGGCCCGACGAACGCTCGGCCAGATCGGCGATGCTGTTCAGATCGCTGGCGGAGTCTGCGCTGACCACGATGTCGACCCGGTCCGCCGCGGCGCCGAGCGCAGTGACGCAGCCGACCCGGAGGTGCGACCGCGTGACGACCGTTACCCGGCCGACGCCTAGTGACTGAAGCTGTGCGACGAGGTGGCTGAGAACCGTCGATCCCCGAAACGGCAGCGCGGCGACGGGCGTGCCGTCGTCGGTCGTGACCGTCGCCAGCAGGATCGCCGAGGTGGCCGGGTTGATGCGTTGTCGGCTGGCTGCACCGGGGAGAGACGAGCCGCTCGCGGCGGTCACGCCGGGTGTCGCGCTCACGTTTCCGGTCCTTCCATCCTGCGCCTGAACGCGGCGAGCGCGATGCGACGGCCGCGCCGGGCGGACGCTATTGTGGCCTACA
Source organism: Mycobacteriales bacterium (assembly GCA_035645255.1). GTDB lineage: Bacteria > Actinomycetota > Actinomycetes > BP-191 > BP-191 > DASQMY01. The sequence continues at coordinate 23,453 of DASQMY010000186.1, read as the reverse complement.
CCCCGCCCCGGCACCTACTCGCGGGCGGGCGCCTCCCTGCGGCCGAGGATAACCGCCGGACCATCGCCGATCGCTGGAGTGAGCCCCGAAATGGAGACGTCGCCGGGCGCGACGCAGCACCCGCCGGTCTCGGTGGTGCTGGCGGTCCGCAACGAGCAGCGGTCTCTCCTGGACGCTGTGTCGAACGTGCTGGCTCAGGACTACGACGGCGCGCTCGAGGTCGTCATCGCGGTCGGGCCGTCCACTGACGAAACCGCGCGGATCGCCACCGACCTGACCAAGCGCGACAGTCGGGTGCGCACCGTCGCCAACCCCACCGGGCGTACGCCGGCCGGGCTCAACGCCGCCATCGCGGCGGCCCGGCATGACGTGATCGCTCGCGTCGACGGCCACGCGATGCTTCCGCCGCACTACATCCGGGTGGCCGTCGAGCTGCTCGTGACGACCGGCGCCGACAACGTGGGTGGCGTCATGGCGCCGGAGGGATCTGGACCCTTCCAGCAGGCCGTGGCGCGGGCGATGTGCAGCCCGATCGGCGTCGGCAGTACCCCGTTCCGCACGTCCGCCCCAGCCGGTCCGGCGTCGTCTGTCTACCTCGGCGTGTTCCGGCGCGCGGCGCTCGAGCGGGTCGGCGGCTACGACGAGAGCTATCTGCGCGGGCAGGACTGGGAGCTCAACCACCGCATTCGCAAGACCGGTGGGCTGGTCTACTTCTCGCCCGAGCTGAAGGTGGTCTACCACCCGCGCGCGGACATGCGCTCGTTCGCGCGCCAGTACTTCCACACGGGTCGCTGGCGCCGCGCGATCATGCGCCAGCACCGCGAGACGGTGACGCTGCGCTACCTGGCGCCGCCCGCCATGGTCGTCGCGGTAGGGGCCGGCACCCTCGGCGCCGTCGCAGGCCGGCCGGCCGGGCTCGCTCTGCCCGGCGGCTACCTGGCGTGCATCGTCGCCGCTTCGCTGGCCACCGGCCGCGGGTTGCCCGCCGCCGCACGGCTGCGGCTGCCACTCGTCTACGCGACCATGCACGGTGCGTGGGGGCTGGGCTTCCTGACCAGCCCGGTCCGGCTCGCCGCCGCTGCCGTGCCCGTCAACTGCGCGGAGGTGACATGACCCGCACCCCTGCGTGCTGCGCGTCGGTTAGGAGAGTTCGCCCGTGAGCCTGCTCACACCGCGCCGCCCGGCCGGCGACGACGAGTTCGTCGGCGAGGTGCACGTCTACCAGCCGCACTCGGTCGGCCTGCCGAACCTGCGCGTCTACCTGCGCGAGCTGTGGCGGCGCCGGGAGTTCATGCACGAGATGGCGCGCACCGACCTGCGCGCCGCGCACTTCAAGACGGCGTTCGGGATGCTGTGGCTGGTGCTCAACCCGCTGCTGCTGGGGCTGACCTACTACCTCCTGGTGTACGTGATTCGCGGCGGGCACCGGGAGCAGGGGTTCATGGCGCACCTGCTCGGTGCACTGTTCGCCTACCACTTCTTCCAGCAGTCGGTGCGGGCGAGCTGCAACTCGGTCACCGGCGGCCGCCGGCTGCTGATGAACTCGTCGTTCCCGCGGACCATGCTGCCCATCGCGTCGATCCTGACCGGCATCATGAAGTTCGTGCCGACGCTGGCGATCTACGCGGTGGTCCACGTGATCAACGACCAGCCGATCAACGCCAACCTGCTCTGGGCGATACCCGCGTTCGCGCTGCTGATCGTCTTCACGGCCGGCATCTCGATGCTGTTCGCAACGATGCAGGTCTACTTCCGCGACACCAGGGCATTCCTGCCGTACCTGCTCCGGATCCTGCTCTACCTGACCCCGATCCTCTGGACGGTCAGCGACCTGAACGAGCGGAGCGGTGGTGAGCTCGCCAAGCGGGTCATCCGGCTCAACCCGCTGTTCGACATCATCGGCGCCTGGAGCCAGGCGCTCGCAGGCGGGCGACCGCAGGTCTCGATGCTCGTCCAGGGCGCCGCTTGGGCCGCCGGCGCTCTCGTCGTCGGCGGGCTTGTCTTCATCTCGAGGGAGCGTGAGTTCGCTGTACGGCTCTAGTGAGGTCGCTACTCCACCGCTTACCGCGCAGGAGCTGGCCATCCGGGTCGAGGACCTCCATGTGACCTACCGGACGTCGTACGAGCGGGCGCCGACGTTCCGCAGCACCCTCGTGCGGCTGGGGCGCCGGCAACGACTGATCCGTGAGGTCGAGGCGCTGAAGGGACTGACCTTCGACGTCGACCACGGGACGGTGCTCGGCGTCGTCGGCGCCAATGGCGCGGGGAAGTCCACCCTGATGCGGACCTTGGCTGGCATCTTGCCGCCGACGCAGGGGCGGATCGAGGTGCACGGCCGCGTCAACACGCTGCTCGCACTGGGCATCGGGTTCAATCGCACGCTCTCCGGGCGAGAGAACGTCATCCTCGGCGGGCTGGCATCCGGCCTCAATCGCGCCGAGGTGGAAGCCCGGTCGGCCGAGATCGCCGCGTGGGCGGAGCTCGAAGACGTCATGGACATGCCGATGACGACCTATTCGTCGGGGATGTTCGGCCGCTTGGCGTTCTCCGTCGCGGTGCACATGGAGCCCGACATCTTGTTGATCGACGAGGCGCTGTCCACCGGTGACGCGAAGTTCAAGGCGAAGTCGTTCGCGAAGATGCGCGAGCTCTGCGCGGAGGCGCGCACTCTGCTCCTGGTGAGTCACTCGCTGGGCAGCATCAAGAGTCTCTGCAACGAGGCGATCTGGCTGAGCGAGGGGCGGCTCGAGATGCGGGGCGACCCGGCAGAGGTCTGCAACGCCTACACGACGTTCATCCGGGCCGACCCGGACGCCGCGACGACCCTCGAGGACGTCTAGCGCGCAGCGCTGGCCGCTTGCTTGGTCCTGGCCAGCTCGCTGAAGAGCTCTGTCCAGCGCTGCGCGAGGACCTCGGAGTTGTAGGCGCGCACGGTCTCGGCCGCCTTGGCGCCGTATGCAGCGCGTTTCTCCGGGCTCTCGATCATCTCGCACAGCCCCTCGGCCAGCGCCTTGATGTCGCGGTTGCCGACGAGCACGCCGTTCTCGCCGTTCTGGATCAGCTCGCGGGCGCCGTTGGCGAAGTCGAAGGCAACTGTTGGCAGGCCGCAGGACATGGCCTCGAGCAGCACCATTGGGAAGCCCTCGAAGCGCGACGACATCACGAAGATGGACCCGGTGCGCATGTCGTCGTACATCTTGCGCGAGACACCCATCAGGTGAGCCGAGCCGGTGAGCCTCGAGGCCTTGATCTGCTGCAGCAGGTTGTCCTTCTCCTTGCCGCCGCCGTAGATGTGCAGCTGCCAGTCCGGATGGCGGTCCGCGACGATCCGCCAGGCGGGGATCAGCCGGTCGTAGCCCTTCTGCCGCGCGAGGCGACCGGCCGCGATGACGATCTTCGAGTTGAGCGGGGACACCTTGTCGCCGGTGTGCGGCACGGCGTTCGGGATCGCTTCGATGCGGGCGTCCGGTATGACCAGCCGCCACCTCTCGGCGTCGCGCTCGGTGAGCGGGACGAACGCATCAAGGCGCGGGAACAGCGTGCGCATCGACTGGCGGATCGCGTCGCCGTAGACGCCGTAGTGCAGGTGCTCCTGCCCGATGCGGATGACCGACGGGCGGGTGTGCCGGGCGATCACCATGTTGAGGCCCGCTCGTGTCCCGATCACCACGCCGTCGTTCAGGGAGCGCAGGTAGCGGTAGAGCGCGATGTCGGTCAGCGCGTTGAAGCGCGGATAGCGGAAGTCGCGCTTGTGGATCAGCCGGCTCCGCTGCGAGATCAGGCCCTTGTACGCCGTGCGCCGGGCCCACCCGATCGGCCCCTTCTGCAGCTCGAGCATGTCCTTGTGCATCGACGAGTAGTCGACCAGCGTCCGCACCGTGACCCGCGGATCGATGGGGAGCAGCGGCTTCGAGCGGTAGCGGTACACCGTCACCAGCTCGACGTCGTGGTGGTCGGCGAGTGCGTTCGCGGTGCCGATCGTCGTGCGGACGGTGCCACCTGAGGTGAACCCGTTGGCGATCACGAGCCGGACCCGCACGCTGCATCTCCTCGTAGGCCGTCCTTGGCGCTGCCACAGGCGCACGCGAGAGACTAGCGCTCTGCGGCCACGGTAGGCTGACCGGCGTTGCGCGCTCGAGAACGCACGGCCGCGGCCTTCCCTCACGTCACTGATCCGTCACCATGCCTCGGAGCACCTGGATGGCCCTCGACGCCGCGATGTACCGCCGCATCCGCCGAGCCGTGCGCCGACGCGGGAAGCTGCTGCTCGCCGCGCGTACGCCGTCGGACGCCTTGGCCGCGGTGCAGGGCAGCAAGCCGACCGACCGGCTGCCGCAGGCGCTCACCGACTATGCCGCGGCCACCAAGCACCCGCTGCCGACCACCAAGCCGTTCCGCGCCACCGCTGCGGCCGAGCTGACCCGCGCCCGTACCAAGCTCGTTGCCGCCCTCAGCGCGTCGCCGGTCGGTCCGCAGACCTTGCTCGTGACGGTGCGTGAGCTCAGCCGGCGGCGCCGTTACGCCGAGGCCGGCGCCTTGATCGGCCGGGCCGCCCGGATGCCCGGTCTCGCCGACGCCGCTCACGGAGCGCATGCGATCGTCGCCGTCGCCAGGGGTCGGTTCGAGGTGGCGCGCGACCACCTCTCCGCCATGCCCCGCGCCGCCGCTCTCGAGCTTGTCCCCGCCGAGGTCGCCGCTGTGGAGTTCATGACCGACCCGGTGGGGGCGGTTCGTACGGCGGAGCGCATGCTGGCCGGCCACGCCGCCCGCGACCCGGCGGAGTGGCTGTCGCTCGCCCGCACCGCATTCGGGCGCGGCGAGACCGCGCTCTGCGGCCGGGTCCTGGCGAGGATCGGCACGGGACGCAACATCCCCGAGCACGTCCGCGTGGAGAAGCGCTGGCTGGAGCGCTGGGTGGACCGGGCCCACGGCGGCGAGCCGATCGAGGTGCCGATCGGTCACGTGGCGTTCGCCGTCATGGACTACAAGCAGCCCGACTACCGGCAGACGTCGGCCAACGTCGGCGACTACGTCCAGACCCTGGCGAGCGTCGGCCACCTGGCGCGCCACCAGGACATCCGGTTCCACGGCGACCCGGCGCTGGTCTCCGTGCTGACGGAGCTGCAGAGCCGCGTGCAGCCGCAGCGGCGGGTGACCGGGACCGAGCGGGACGTCACCGTGCTGACGGTCAACCGCGACGCCTCCAGCCTCGACCAGGTGCCGGAGGGCACGTGGATGCTCGCGTTCGGCTGGTACATGCATAACTGGTTCAAAGTCCGGTGGGACTTCCCGTTCCACCGTAACTTGCGTCCGATCTTCGTGTCCTTCCACGTCAACCACCCGGAGGCGCTCTCCGAGGAGAGCCTGAAGTACCTCGCCGACTACGCGCCGATCGGCTGCCGGGACTGGGACACCGTCCACCGGCTGCTCGCGATCGGCATCCCGGCGTTCTTCAGCGGCTGCCTGACGACGACGGTCGACCAGCTGTTCCCGGCGGAGCCGCCGACGCCCCTCGCCGGCGCACCGGTCGCGCTGGTGGACCTGCCCGGCAACCGGGCGCCCGGTGTGTCGGCCCCGACCGTCGCGCTCCGGCACTCCGGCATCGGCGTGCGCGGTGCGTCGTTCGCACCGAACCTGCGGCGCGCCCTCAAGATGCTCGACGACTACCGGACCGACTTCTCGCGGGTCGCGACGTCGCGGCTGCACTGCTACCTCCCGGTCCGCGCGCTCGGGGTGGAGGTCGACTTCCTGCCGAAGAACCGGGCGGACATCCGGTTCGACGGGCTCATCGACCTTGACGACGCGCAGTTCGCGGCGATCCAGGAGGGCATCCGCGGCAAGCTGGAGACCGTGCTCACGGGGATCCTGCGCGGCGACGACGAGGAGTCCGTGCGCAAGGTGTGGCGGGAGGTCGTCGCTGACGACCTGGCTGCGGCGCAGGCACGCCACCAAGCACTGCAGCCCTGACTTCTGGTCTGCTCATCCACCCGAACGCACGGAGGGATCCCCAACCTTGAACCTCACCGACCGGCTACTCAAGGACACCCCGAACCCGTCCCGCGTGCGGCTGCGGGAGTGGGTCAACGAGGCTGCGCGGCTCGGCGACTCCAAGGAGTTCCGAGTGCTGGACGCTGGGGCTGGCCGCGCGCCGTTCCGCAAGCTGTTCGCCAAGGTGGACTACGAGACCGCGGACTTCGGCAAGGTGGACAAGAAGTACGGTGTGATCGACCACGTCTGCGACCTCTCCGCGATCCCGGTCCACGACGAGAGCTACGACCTGGTGCTGTGCACCCAGGTGCTCGAGCACGTCCCGGAGCCACTGGGTGTGCTACGCGAGTTCCACCGGGTGCTGAAGCCGGGCGGGCAGGCGTGGTTGAGCGCCCCACTGTTCTACGCGGAGCACGAGAAGCCGTACGACTTTCACCGCTACACCCAGTTCGCCTGGCAGTGGATGGCCGAGCAGGCCGGCTTCGAGATCAAGGAGATGGAGTGGTTGGAGGGCTACTACGGGACGCTGGCCTACCAGGCCCGATTCGCTGTGCGCTACCTACCGAAGAAGTGGCGGGTCTGGCGGGTCGTGATGGCGCTGCTGGCGCGGACAATGACCCGCGCCGAGCTCAAAGACAAGGTCAAGGTCGGGATGCCGAAGAACTACCGATGCATCCTGGTGAAGACCTAACCCATCGCCGGATTCTGCTTGCGCCGGCGCCGATGATGAGGTCGAGCGCAGGTGGCGCAGTCAGCGGCCGGTGGGCGTGTTCCATGTGACGCGAACGGTCCTGCTCACGCCGACCGCGTGGTCGCTGTGTGCCGGGAGCACCCAGCGGTACGGGCGCACGAGCGGGTTGAGCGATAGCAGGCGGAACCGCGCCACGCCGTTGGCGTCGAGCACGGGAGTCCCCAGGACCTCCCAGCGACCGTCGCGGTAGCGCTGCAGCTGGACCCGGCTGCCGGCGTGCGCCGACCGTGACGTCACCTTCAGGTCCACTGGCGTGCCCGCCGCGACGGATGCGGCAGCGAGGGGCGTCGTCAGGCTGGGCGCGACCGCCACCGAGGTGACGCCGGAGGTTGCGGCGAGGACTCGAGTCGTGCGGGCACTCTTGGTGTAGTACGCCGTACCGGCAGTCGGTGTCGGCCGGAACGCCGCGACACCGTTGGCGTCGGTGATCCGCGTGCTGACTGCAGTCCACGTCGTCGCGCCGTAGCGCTTCTCGTAGAGCGTCACCGGAACGCCCGCGGTACGCCTGTTGTCGGCTGTCGAGCGGACCACGCCGTACACGGTGACCGGGGTGCCGTAGAGGGTGGTGGGCGCCGACCGCACCGATGCGAGGCGGCTTGGCACGGGGCCGACGGTGGTGAAGCTGACCGATGTCATGTCGTGCTCCGCTGACCCGCCGGCCTCGACCGGCAGCACGACTTGGCCTGCCGCCTGGATGGCGGGTACGCCGGCAGCGCGCACGGATCCCGGCCCGGAGACGCCGACTCCAGCGACACCGTCGCTGCCCCAGCGCGGGTCGAGGCTGCCGTCGTAGAAGAAGCGGGCAACCGACGCGCTGTACGGGCAGCCGACGGTGTGCGAGGCCATCAGCACACTGCCGTCGCTGCGGAGCTTCAGGCCGCTGGGCACGCCCGTGCAGTTGGGTACGACGACCGCACCGACGCCGCTGCGTGCCCACCGGCTGTCGCGAGCGCCGCTGGTGGTGAGCCGCAGGACCGTCGGGTTGCCGGTCGTTCCGGAACCGGCGGCGAGCAGCAGCGGGGCCGGACCGGCGATGAGCGCATTGACGCGTCGCATCGTCGTGTGGACCGCGATGCCGCCGATGCCGAAGCTCGCGTCCAGCAGGCCCGCGGGCGTGAGGCGGGCCAGGCAGGCCGCGGTGGCGGTGGCGCAGCCGACGACCGTTTTGCCGTCGGCCTGAGACAACACGGCTGACCCGCTGGCCGCGCCGCGTCCGCTGAACGAGGAGATGCCGGCCGTGCCGAAGCCCGGGACGAGCAGGCCGGCGCGGGAGACCTTCGCGACCGTCACGCGGCTGATGCCGTCCGCGACCGTCGTGCCGGCGACCAGCGCGTCCCCGGCCGCGTTGACCGCGATCGCGGCGCTCTCGTCCTCACCGCCCGCGTCGAACGTCGCTACGCCGTCGGCATCGAAGCCCGCATCGAGCGTGCCGGAGGGCAGAACCCGTGCCAGCAGGAGGTCGTTCTGCGGCTGCGGCTCGGTCGGGTCGGGCGTAGGCGGCGCGAGGGGATCGAGCTCGGGTAGCACCGGGACGGAACCGGCCACGACGACCGCGCCGTCAGCGGCCAGCGCCGCGCTGCGGATCGTCGTACCTTCCGGCAGTCGGAGGGTGACCCGCGACGAGCCGCCGAATGCGCCGACGGGTCGCCCGGAGACGCCGACCGCGCCGAGCACCAGCCCGGCGGCGGACTGTCCGACGGCGACGGCCGTGCCGTCCGGCCGCTGCAGCTGCCCCACCAGTCGGGTCGCGCGGGCGGTCGAGTACGCCGTCCAGCCGCTGGTCCCGTAGCTGGTGTCGAGCCTGCCGCCGTCCGAGCCGCGGCCGTAGGTCGTGCCCGTCCAGTACGACGTCAGCTTGTACGCCGCTGGCCACGTGAAGCTGAAGTGGACGTGGTCCGTGTGCGGGCTCGGTCCCGTGTACTCGCGCCATCCGTCCGCCGGCCTGGACGCGCTCCAGACCTTGCGGTTCCAGATCATGTACATGATGCCGACGCGGCGGGCGTTGGCGTACCGTGCGCCGTCCGGACCGGTGGCCAGCAGCCAGGCGATGAGGTCCTTGGCGTACGCCGCCTCGGTCGGCCGGTCGACCCGAACCCCCCAGTCGAACGCCCTGCCTTCCTTGTGCTCGCTCCGGCTGCCCAGGTGGCACTGCCGCACGATGCCCAGGTTCCGGGACCCCGGGTAGCGGGCCATCAGGAGCTGCTGGAACGCCACTACTCCCGGCTTTGCGACCGGGCTGCACTCGTCCTGCGAGACGTATCCGGCGAGCGGCTCCGCCAGAGCAGTGGTCGGAGCGTCCGGCATGTCGGCCTGAACGGCCGTGGGCCCGGCTACCATCGTGAGGAAGGAGACGAGGACTGCGAGCTTCGCAGGCAGGTGGCGGCAACGCATGCGGCGGGACCCCTTGGCGCGGACGAGTCAGGCTGACAAGGGACGCAGCGCGCCCCGGATGGCATCTGATCGTCCGTTCGGCCCAAGGTCTGAAGCGTTTCGGCCCAATCCGTGACGTGAATTGATGCTCGTGGTGCGAGTGAGGCCGGAGGGCAGCCGCCGGATGCGTGCGCTCAGCAGCGTCCGGTGCCCCAGGCGAAGCAGTCGATCGTGACGTTGCGGTAGCTCTTGACCCGCACCACGTCGCCCGAGTCGTTGAGGATCTTCGCCGTGCGGCCCCAGTACTTCGTGAGCCGGGAGCCGGTGCCGGACCGCACGTAGATCCGCAGCCGCTCGCCGGGAGCCATCCTCTGGTAGTTCGTGAAGTTGTAGACGTACGGCGGGGTCTCCAGCAGTAGCCCTCGCGGTACACGGTCCGGGTGCTGACATTGCGGATGTCGATGTACTCGGTCCCCGACGCCACCGCGCTGACGTCGATGCGGCCGGCCAACGGGTCCGCGCCGGCGTAGAGACACGTGTAGGTCATCCACGCGCGCAGGTCACCCTGCGCGTCGAAGAGGTATCCGCCGTCCCCGACCTGGTGACCGTCGGCGCTGGTGTTGTCGAAGACCGACGACTGCTGGTTCCAGTAGAACCTGCTCGCCGTGCGGGTGCCCGCTCCCATGTACACCGTGACGATCCCGCCGGCCGGGATGCTCGCAGTTGACGGCAACGTGAAGCGGCGCAGATGGGAGTCGCGGAACCACCAGCCGCCGATCGCGAGCGCCGTCGAACCGGTGTTCTTGATCTTCGCCCACTCGCCGTTGAGCACGGTGCCGTCGGTGCCGTCGGCGTCCCAGTTGACCCACATCTTCAGCGGGGTCGACTGGCTCGGGCCGACGCCGCAGGCATCCCGGTCGAAGATGTTCAGCCGCCTGGCCGCAGCGACCTGGCTGTTGTAGTTGTACGTGCGGTTCCACGCGTACTCGACGGAGTTGGCCAGGTAGAGCGCGTGCCCTCGCGAGTCAGGACGCTGCCGATGTCGGTCCAGACCCCGTTGATCCGCACCGCGACCGAGCGGCGCAGGCGGGTCCCTGACTTGCTGGCCGGGTTCTGCGCGGAGAGCCGCACGACGCCGCCGCCGGCCTTGATCAGCGCTTCGACGCGGGCGGTCGCGTCGACGCCGTGGCACTCGCCGGCCCGGCGCTCGGGGTAGCTGCTGTAGGTGCGCAGCCCCATCGCGTTGATGCCGATGAACCGGATCGCGGCCGGAGTCGAGTTGCCGTCGCCGTGGATGTCCACGTCGATCGTGTCGCCGTCCGCCACGAAGGTGACGTCACCGGTCCAGAAGTAACAGGTCGGGCCGGCCGGCTGCCCGAACGGCAACCACCTCACTGCTGATTGCCGGCACGACGAGCAAGCTGGTTGAGGTCGAGGACATTCCCCGGCAAATCAGGCGAACGCGCGCCGCTCCGGACCGCCGCCGGGCCCTGCGGGCGATATCCTCCGCGCGATGCCGACGTCGAAGCCTGCCGCACGCGTGCCCCATGTCACCATCGTCCTGCCGTGTTACAACGAACGCGGCCACGTCGTCGCCGAGCTCGAGCGCATCACCGAGGCCATGGACGCCAGCGGCTACGAGTACGACCTCGACGTGTACGACGACTGCTCAACCGACGGCACGCGCGAGCTGCTGGCGCAGGTCGCGCCGCGGTTCCCGAGGGTGCGGTTCGTCCCACGGCATCGCAACGGCGGGTCCGGCACGATCCGGCGCATCGGCAGCGAGAACGCGCGCGGCGCGATCGTCGTCTGGACCGACGCCGACATGAGCTACCCAAACGAGCGCATCCCCGAGCTGGTGCGGCTGCTCGACGACGACCCGACGTACGACCAGGTCGTGGGCGCCCGGGCCAGCGAGCAGGGGAGCTACCGGCTGCTCCGGATCCCCGCGAAGTGGTTCATCCGGAAGGTGGCCTCGAAGCTCGCCGAGACCGCGATCCCGGACCTCAACTCCGGTCTCCGTGCGTTCCGCAAGGACGTCGCCCGCCCCTACCTGCGGCTGCTGCCGACCGGGTTCTCCTGTGTCACGACCCTCACCATGGCCTTCCTGTCCAACGGGCACGACGTGGCCTACGTCCCGATCGACTACGCCAAGCGGGCGGGCCGCTCCAAGTTCCACTTCCGCCGGGACGCCTACCGCTACCTGCTCCAGGTGCTGCGCATGATCATGTACTTCAACCCGCTCAAAGTGCTCATGCCGGTGGCGCTGTGGATCATGGCGCTCGGCATCGCCAAGCTGGTCTACGACCTCATCGCCCACCCGTTCCGGATCACCGGCTCCACCGTGCTCGCCTTGTTGACCGGCCTACAAGTCGGCGTTCTCGCGCTGATCGGCGACCTGGTCGTCCGCTCCCGTGACGGCTGACCGCTGGGCCAGCGCGACGAGACTGGTGCCGTGCCTGCGCACGGGACGCTGCAGGACCCGGAACGGTGCCGACGCGATCTCGAACACGAGGCCCAGCGGCTGCGGCGGCTGGAGCAGCCGTCCGCTCTTGGCCGTGCGCGCCTCCAGCGACTCGCCGTCGACGAGACGCCGTCGGGCGATCAGGTTGCGCGCCCGCTCCAGCAGGTAGCCGAGCGGGAAGCCGACCCGGCGGAGGTCGACGACCCGGAGGCCCGCTGTCTCGAGCACCCGCCGGAGCTGCCCGTCGTCGTACCGGCGGTAGTGACCAGCCATCCGGTCGGACGGGCCGAAGCGCTCGCTCCCGGCCGGCACGCTGAGCATGAAGTGGCCACCGGGGCGGACGCGGCTGGACCAAGCGCGCAGCGAAGCCGCGTCATCCTCGATGTGCTCCAGGACCTCGAAGGCGCAGACGAGATCGAAGGTCTCGTGCGGCTCGAGGACGTCGCGCTCATCGCCCGCCAGCACCCGCCCGCCGCCTGCTGCTGCCACCCGCTCGCGTGCCAGGGCGAGCGAGGACTCGTCGAGCTCGACGCCCGTGTACGCCGACGACGCGGCCAGGCGCGCTCCGAGCCCGCCGCCGCCGCACCCGATCTCGAGCACCGACCCGACCGGCCCGATCCGGTCCAGGTGCCTGCGGATGACGTCGTACCGCAGCCAGGCGTTGAGTGACATCGGTGGCGGTCTCATCGCACGCTCCTGGTCAAGGCCTGGCGCATCGGCTGCACGACGCGCGCGGGGCGGAAGTGGCGCTCCGCGCGCTGGTGCGAGCGCGATCGTAGGTCCCACAGATGGTCCCGGTCGTCGGCGAGGCGGCCGAGGACGGCGGCGATCGCCCCCGCGTCGCCGGCCGGCACGAACTCCGCGTCGTCCCCGAGCGCAGCACGTTGCGGAGCCGTTTCCGACGTCACTATCGCGCAGCCGAGCGACGCTCCCTGAAAAACCTTGTTGGGCACCACGCGGGTCGCCTTCCGGCTCGTGCCGAAGATGCCCAGGCAGACCTCGTGCGCGGCGACGGTTGCCGGAAGCTCCTCGCCGGCGAGCCAGTCGACCCAGGTCACCCAGGCACTGCCGGCAGCCGCTTGACGGGTCTGGTCGAGCTCCTGTCCGCGGCCGGCCATCGTGACCCGGATGTCGTCCCGACCGGCAAGGAGGGCCAGCGCGGCGCCGATCGTCGGCGCGCCCTGCAGCGGCGTGTAGAGCCCGAAGAAGATGACCCGAAGGGGACCTCCGGTCGGCGCAAGCGGTTCTCGGAACCACAGGTCCGGGGCCCCTACCGGTACGACGACAGCGCGCCGGCGCAGGGAGACAGGGACCAGAGCGAGATGCTCACTCGTGTCGACGAGCGTGATGTCAGCAGCCGCGACGGCGGCCCGGTCGATGCCCGCGAGGACACGGCTCAGCCAGCCACCGCCGATCCGCCGGTCGGCCGCAGTATCAGCCGCGAAGACCATCTGGTCGAGAACGACCGGCGCCGTCCTGAACAGCCAGCGCGCCAGGTGCACGTCGAAGTGACCCAGGTATCCGACGATGACCGCGTCGTACTGACCGCGCCGGCGCAGCCGCCACGCACGGAGCGCGAGGACCGCCCAGGTCCGCGCCAGCCTCGCCACGACCACCGGGACAAGGTAGGGGCGTTGCAGCGCGCGTACCCGTGCCGCCGTCCCCACGCGGAGCGGCACGTTGCACTGCACGACCTCGTCGCCATGGGCCGTGCAGCCGTCCATGAGCACCTGCACCCGCGGGTGCGTCGTAGCGTCGTAGGTGCCGAAGAAGAGCAGCCGCAGTCTGCGGCTGCCCGGCCCGTCGGATGGCATCCCCGAAGCATAGAGACGGCCGGCAGAAGTAGCGTCGCTGGGTGATTCGCTCTCAGCTGGCCCGCTCGGCCGTGCTCGTGCTCGTGGTCGTCGCCGTCGGGTTCGCGCTGGCAGCCAACTGGGACGCGGTCGCCGGCCGCCTCGACGAGGTCTCGCTCCCGTCGGTGCTGCTGGCCATCGGTGCGGTCGTGGCCGCCCTCTGCTGCTCGATGCAGGCCTGGCGGGGCCTGCTGGCCGATCTGGGCTCGCCGCTTCGCGCGCGGCACGCGGCGCGCGTGCTGTTCGTAGCGCAGCTCGGGAAGTACCTCCCAGGGAGTGTCTGGCCGGCCGTTGCGCAGATCGAGCTGGCGGCCGGGCACCAAGTCCCACGGGACCGGTCGGCGGCCGCCGGGGGAGCCCTGATGCTTCTGACGCCGCTGTCAGGTGCGCTCGTCGCCTCCGCGCTCGTGCCGTTCGTCTCGCGTGACGCAGCCCGCACCTACTGGCCCGCGGCGCTCTTCATCCCGGTCGGAGCGGTCCTGCTGCGCCCGGCGGTTTTCGCGGCCGTCGTCAACCGCGTGCTGCGAGTGCTCCGCCGACCGCCGCTGGGCGGGACACTCTCGGCCCGGGGGCTGGTCGTCGGCGTCGCGTGGCTGACCCTCGGGTGGCTGCTCTACGGCCTGCACGTCTGGGCGCTCGCGCGCGAGCTGGGTGGCTCGGCAGGGCCGACGTACGCGCTCTCGGTGTGTGCGTTCGCCCTGGCATGGACGGTCGGCTTCCTGGTGGTCGTGGTGCCCGCGGGAGCCGGGGTGCGAGACGTGTCGCTCGCCGTCGTGCTGGCGCAGGCGTTCGTCGGTACGCCGACCGGCCGGACTGCCTCGGCGGCCGGCGTGGCGCTCCTGTCCCGACTCGTCCTGACGGTAGCCGACATCATGTGTGCGAGCTTTGGCGCGATCGTCGGTCGGAGGGGGGCAGCAATCGAGCGCGGCCAGCGCGGCGACCCTGCCCCTGACGCCGACGACGATCATGTCGTCGACGGCTGAGTCTCTCCGGGGAAGGGCAGCTCGGCCCCAGCCACGCAGGCATCGAGCGCGGCCAGCGTCCCCGCGACGTCGTCGACCACCACCCCATCGACGCGGAGGCGGACCATCTCGTTCATCTGCGGGACCCGCGGGCACCAGACGACGACGTCGATGCCCGCGTCGTGCGCGACCTGGACGGCGTGGACGGGGTCGTGGCGCGCGGGCGCTCCGTCGAGCCGGTTGTCGCCGAACGAGTGGATGTTGGCCACCACGGCGGCGCAGCCCAGGTGCACACCGGCCGGGATCAGCTTGCGAAGCGGGAAGCCCGTCCACCCGAGCAGTCCGACCGGCATCGCTGGCGCCACCTCGCGGACGATCACCAGCGTCGACGGGTCGAACGACGTGATCATCAGCGGGCGGTCTGCCGGGAGCGTTGCTACGCGAGCCGCGACGAGCGCTGCGGTGGTCGACGCCCGGTCACGGCCGGCATCCTCGAGCGAGGACTTGATCTCGAGGTTGAGCCCGAGCCCAGCAGGCAGAAACTCCAGCAGGTCGATCAGCGTGATGACGCCCTGCGCCTGGACCTCGGCCACCGAGAGCTCGGAGAAGAACCGTCCGTCGTGGGACGTCGGGTTGTGCGCGATGACCAGGGACCCGTCGGCGCAGGTCCGCACGTCTGCCTCGACCCACTGCGCTCCGGCGGCCGCGGCGGCGGCGAAGGAGTCGATGGTGTTCTCGCCGTGGCCTTTCCCGGAGCCGCGGTGCCCCATCACGACCGGCCGGCCGGGGAGAGCCGTGCGGCCGAGCAGTCTGGTCGCCACCGCTACGACCGGAATGCCGCGGTGGCGGCGGCGAGGTCCTCGGCCGTGTCGACCTCCACCGCGCCGTACCCGGTGATGTCGACTGCCGTCACCTTGAGCTCTCCGGCGACGATCGCGGTTTCGATGCCGCGTTCGAAGTAGCCGCTGTCGTCGCACGCATCGAGATGGCGGATCAATGCAGCCCGGTCCCGCGCGGCCACGAAGTTGATGCCGACCGCCTCGCCCAGCGCCCCCTGGACGGACTTGGAGAGCTCGCGCACGTAGCCGTCGTCGGTCAGCGTGTACTTGACCTCCTCCGCGACGCGTGCGGTGTTGACGCAGACCGCCGTCCGTTCGGCCTCGAAGCACGGGTACAGAATGGTCAGCACCTGCTCATCGAAGACGACGTCGCCGTTGAGCCAGACCACCCCGCCGGAGTGGGCGGCGCGCAGCGCGCGCAGGAGCGACTTGGAGGTGTTGGTCTCGGAGTAGTCGCTGTTGTAGATGAACAGCGCGTCGGGGAACGCCTCCATCACGAGCTCCTTCTTGAACCCCACGACGATGTGGATCTGGCAGCCGGGCAGCGCCGTCCGGAGGGTCTCCCACTGCCGTTGCATGATCGAGCGGCCGTCCTCCATCTCCGTCAGTGGCTTCGGAAACGGCCGGCCGAGCCGGGTACCGAGGCCGGCGGCGAGGATCACCACCGAGGGCGACGGCGTCCCCAACGGCTGCAGCCCGGCGGTCACTGGACCTCCGACTCGTGCTGGACGGAGTGGGTTGCCGCGACCGCGACCAGCTGCTCGTCTCGGCGTTCGATGACCTCGTCGATGGCGGCGAGGAATCGTACGGTGCTCTCACCCGGCGCGAGCTCGCCGAAGTAGAGCTCTCGTGCCCGCCGCCGGTCGTCTCGACGCGGGTCCTCGCGCAGTGCGAGGTCCACCAGCTCGGCGATGCCGGGGACCGCGCCGGCATCGATCACGTCGGTGCTCGCCGCTAGCGGGGAGGCATCCAGCAGTGCAGCGCGGTCGCCGCGGGGGTCACAGATCCAGATCGGCGCGTCGACCCTGAGGTAGAGCCAGTCGAGCCCTACGGACGAGACGTCGCAGATCATCGCGTCGGAGTCGGCGAACAGCTGCTGGATGGGCGCTTGGAGCTCGACGACGTGACGCTCCGCCTCCGCGAAGCCCACCGACTGGCGCTGGAGCATGGCGATGATCTCGCGGTGAGCCGCTGCCACGGCCTCGGCTCCGGTCGCCACGCGCGGGTGCGGCTTGTAGATCACGCGGTACCCGGCGGCGGCGAGCGCGGACACCAGCGCCACCCCGAACACCGGCACCGACGTGTAGTTCATCGCGTCGGTCTCGCCCTGCCACGTGGGTGCGTAGAGGACGGTGCGCCGTTCCGACCGCGAGATGGCGGACGGATGCGCCAAATCGAGCTGGGGACGGCCGACGCGGACGAGCCGGCTGTCGTCGAACTCGAGCAGGTTGCGCCGGTACCTGATCTCGGCCGCCTCGCCCGCGACGAACACCCGGTCGTAGGCCTTGGCCTGGTTGCTCGCCATCGAGATCTTGTCGCTCTCGCCGTGGTTCACGTGGACGTGCAGCGCACGGGACCAGCTCAGCAGCTGGAAGTTCGGCGCGGCGTTGTTGACGTACAGGCACACCTTCGGGTCGACCCGGTGCATCAGCTCATTGAGTTCGGACAGGCGCCGGACGAAGACGAGCGGCAGCTGCGTGACCGCCTCCAGCTGCCGGAACGCCGAGAGGGTCCGCGTCACGATCACCACGGGCCGCCTGGTGTGCAGCTCGTCCAGGATCGGCAGCCACTGCTGGATCTGATAACCGCGCCTCGCGTCGCTTGGGGAAGTACGCGACCACCTCAGCTGGGCAGGTCAGCTGGCCGAGCTCGTGGTCGTGCCAAGCCCGTTCCGGCGCGATCAGCATCTCGGGGGTCAGCTTGCGCAGTACCGCCCGGTAGATCCTCGTGTCAGCGAGCCGTTGACGCTTGGACAGCGCCCGTCGGGGCGGATCCGTCATGGCGATCCTCACTTCGATCCGCTCACCGCCGGCAGCGGTGGCGAGCGAACCGTAGCCGGGGTCGGTCGGAGCAGTCGAACGCATCGGCGGAGGTCGCGGCCCGGGTCGTACCGGGCCGGGTGCTCAACCAGCGGTCGCGCGCGGTCGATCGGAAATCGCACAGATGTCGGTGGTTTCGGCGCACGCTGCGGTGCCTCTAGGCTTATCGTGGAACCGGAGCAGCTACGAAGTACGAGGAGGAGCGTCCGAGGTGTCCCCCCGCGTACTCGTCGACGCCACGGCCGTACCGGCCGACCGCGGAGGCGTCGGGAGATACGTCGACGGCCTGATCGCCGCTCTGGACGCCGTCGACGCGGACGTCGCACTGGTCTGCCAGCGAGCCGACGCCGAGCGCTACGGCCGGATGGCGCCGTCGGCGCGCATCGTGGCCGGCCCCGCTGCCATCGCCCACCGCCCGGCCCGGCTCGCCTGGGAGCAGACCGGACTCTCGCTGGTCGCCCAGCAGGTGCAGGCCGACGTCCTGCACTCGCCGCACTACACGCTCCCGCTGCGGGTCGGCCGGCCGGTCGTTGTAACGATCCACGACGCGACCTGGTTCACGCAGCCCGAGGTGCACACCGGCGTCAAGGGGACGTTCTTCCGGTCCTCGACGCGCACCGCGCTGCGCCGGGCGGCCCGGGTGATCGTGCCGTCGAAGGCCACCCGCGACGAGCTGGTCCGGATACTCGAGGCCGACGCGACCAAGATCGACGTCGCCTACCACGGCGTCGACACTACGACGTTCCGCGTGCCGACGGAGGCCGAGACCAAGCGGGTCCGCAGCCGGATGGGCCTGCGCGGGATGGCCTACGTCGCGTTCCTCGGCAACCTGGAGCCGCGCAAGAACGTCCCCGCTCTCGTCCGCGCCTGGGCCAAGGCCTGCGACGGCCGGGAGGACCCGCCGGCCCTCGTGCTGGCCGGCGGCGCCGGCTGGGACGACGAGGTCGACAACGCGATCCACGAGGTCCCGGCCGGCCTGCGCGTGCTGCGGCCCGGCTACCTGCCGTTCTCGGACCTCAAGGCCTACCTCGGCGGCGCGGTCGTCGTCGCCTACCCGAGCCACGGCGAGGGCTTCGGCCTGCCGGTGCTCGAGGCGATGGCGTGCGGCGCTCCCGTCCTGACGACCCCGCGGCTGTCCCTCCCCGAGGTCGGCGGCGACGCGGTGGCCTACACCGAGCCGGACGTCGACTCGATCGCCACCTCGCTGGCCGCGCTGCTCGACGACGAGCCGCGCCGCCGGGCGCTCGGCGCGGCGGCCATGGCGCGCGCCCAGGAGTTCACCTGGGCGGCCAGCGCGGAGGCCCACCTCGCGGCCTACGCGCGCGCCGTACAGGACTGACCGCGGGCGCGCCGGCGGTCACGGCCGGCCGGCCGGCTGCCGGTCATGGCCGGCGGGGGATCCGGCCCGGCCAGGTCGCCGCGCTCGCCGCTGTGCTGCTCGCGCTCTTCGTCGCGCTGCGCATCGCCGGGACCGGCGGCGACCCGTCGGTGTTCGTCCACGCCGGTGACCGATACGTCGACGCGCAGGTCGCGCCGGCCGAGCTCACCGTGCGGCGCGACAGCGTCGGGTACGACGGCCAGTTCGTCTACCGCCTGGCGCTCGACCCACTCACCTCCGTGCAGCGCGACTTCGGCATCGCCTTCGACACCGCGCAGTACCGGCAGCAGCGGATCGGCCTGCCCGCGCTGGCCTGGGTCGTCGACCGCACGACACCGCTGTCGACGCTCTGGTCGATCCTCGCGGTCAACGTCGCGGCGCTGGTGCTCGCCGCCTACGCCGGCGCCCGGCTGGCCGCCGGGCGCGGCCGCTCACCGCTGTGGGCGCTGCTGCTCGGGCTGTCGCCCGGGCTGGTCGTCGGGCTGTCCCGCGGGCTCACCGAGCCGTTGTCCTGGGCGGCGCTCATGGTCGCGCTGTGGTGCTGGTCGGAGCGGCGGTTCGCCGTCGCCGGTGCCGCGCTGGCAGTCGGCGTGCTGACCCGCGAGACGGTCGCGGTCGCGGTGGCTGCGCTTGGCGTGCTGCTGCTGGTCGAGCAGGTCCGCGCGCGGACCTGGCGCCCGCGCGACCGGCTGCCCGCCTACCTCGCGCTCGCGCTGCCGACCGCCTGCTACTTCGGCTGGCAGGCGTTCCTCACCGCGCGCTGGGGCTCGGCGCCGGCCGGCACGTCGGTCGTCAACCTCGGCGTGCCCGTGCTCGACATCGCTCGGACGCTGTTCACGACGGAGCTGCAGGGGCGGCCGCTGCGGCCCGGCTGGCCCGCGACGGTGCTGTGGTCGGTCGAACGCGTGTGGATGCTGGCGCTGATGCTGTGGGCGGTCGCGCGGGTCCGCCGTACCCTGCTCCCGGTGAGCAGCCAGGTCGTGTGGGGTGCGGCGACCGCGATCGCGCTGAGCGTGGGCGGGTGGGCCTACGACATCCAGTTCCTCCGGGCCGCGACCGAAGGTGTGACGATGAGCGTGCTGCTGCTGATCGCCACGCCGGGCCGCTGGACGACCCGGGTGCTCGGGGCGTCGGCCGCGGTGACCGCCGTCGTCGCCGCGTGGTTCGTGGTGCACGGGTGAGCGGGCGCGCGGTCCGCACGACAGCGCGCTGAGCGAGGAGACCGATGGACGCCGTACTGCTCGTCGGGGGTCAGGGCACCCGGCTGCGGCCGCTGACCGCGACGACGCCCAAGCCCATGCTGCCTGCGGCGGGCGTGCCGTTCCTGACCCACCTGCTCGTCCGCGCCCGGGACGCCGGCGTCGACCACGCGATCCTGTCGACGTCCTACAAGGCCGAGGTCTTCGCGGAGCACTTCGGCGACGGCGCGGCGCTGGGGCTGCGGATCAGCTACGTGACCGAGGCGGAGCCGCTCGGCACCGGCGGCGGCATCCGCAACGTCGCGCACCTGCTGACCGGCGACGAGTTCCTGGTCTTCAACGGCGACGTGCTCAGCGGCCTCGACCTGCGCAGCCTCGTCGACCGGCACGTGTCCGGCGGCGCCGACGTCACGCTGCACCTGACGGAGGTGCCCGACCCGCGGGCGTTCGGGCTGGTGCCGCTCGATCTCGACGGGCGGGTCACGGCGTTCCTGGAGAAGCCGCAGCGGCCCGAGGAGATCGTCACCAACCGGGTCAACGCCGGCTGCTACATCTTCGCCCGATGGGTGCTCGACGTGATCCCGACCGGCCGGCCGGTGTCGGTGGAGCGCGAGACGTTCCCGGTGCTGCTCGAGTCGGGCGCCAAGGTCCTCGGGCACGTCGACTCGACGTACTGGCTCGACCTCGGCACCCCGGCCGCCTTCGTCACCGGCTCGGTCGACCTGGTGCTCGGCCGGGTCGCGTCCAGCGCCGTACCGGCCGGCGGCGAATCGCTGGTGCTGCCGGGCGCCGAGGTCGCTCCGCATGCCGTCGTCGGCGGCGGTACGACGATCGGTGCGCGGTCGGTCGTCGGCGCCGGTGCGGTCGTGGACGCGTCGGTCGTCTTCGACGACGTGGTCATCGAGCCGGGCGCGGTCGTCCGCCGGTCGGCGCTCGGCCGCGGGGCGTTCGTCGGGCAGGACGCGGTGCTGGACGGGGTCGTCGTCGGCGACGGCGCGAGCATCGGCGCGGGCAACGAGCTGCTCGCCGGCGCGCGGGTGTGGCCGGGGGTCGTGCTGACGGACGGTGCGGTGCGGTTCTCGTCCGACCGCTAGACCGGCGCGCCGCGCTCCGGGGCGTCCTTGCCGTTCTCGAACTTGTCGAGGAACTGGCCGACCGTCTCGCCGGACGCCTTGCTGCAGCCCTGCTTGTGGCCCCACGCCGTCAGGTAGAGCGGCTTGGCGGGCAGGTCGCCGCGCTGCCACGGCATCACCAGGAAGCGTCGCCCCTGGGTCTTGGTGTTGGCGGCGATCTTCTTGAGCGCCTCGACCTCGGCCGCGGGCAGCTTCTTGTCGTACCAGGCGACGACGACACCGTGCTCGAGGTTGTGGACCGCCATCTCGGTGAGCTGCTCGTCGGCGTCCATCTCGTAGAAGTTCTGGTCGTCCATGGTCAGCGTCTGCCCGGCGTGCTGGCCGCCGGTGGGCGGACCGCCCTGGTAGTCGACCTTGGTGCCGACCTGGACGTGCTGGTTGGCCTCGCTGATCTTCTCGTCGGCCTGCTCGGGGGAGCACTCGGCGGTCGCGGCCGGCGTACCGAGCGTCGGCAGCTCGGTCTTCGCCTTGGCGACGTTCGCTTCCCGCTCGGCGGTGGCCTTCCTCGCTGCGGCCTTCTTGTCCCGCGACTCCTTGACCGACGCCGCCACGACGCTGCCGACCAGGACGAGTCCCACGACGGACGCCGCCACCACGGTCATCAGCGTCTTGCGTCGCTCCTTGGCCCGCTGCGCGCGCTTGAGCTCCTCGAGCTTGCGCTTGCGGTCGACCTTGGAGTCGGTGCGCTTCGCCACTGGCGGAGTCCTTCGGGTGCGTCAGTCGTGGGCGGGCCGGATACGAGGGCGCAGTCTAGGCGAGCGCACCAGCCCGCGCTCCCGGCCCACGCGCCGGCGCCGGACCGGGCACACTGGGCCGGTGCCCACTGAGCTCTCCGAGCGGCCAACGGTCGCCACCAGGCTGCGGGTTCCCGGCCCGCTCGACCTCCGCCGCACGCTGAGCTCGCTGCACCGCGCTCCGGGCGACCCGCAGCAGCGGTACGACGGCGCGGCGGTCTGGCGGGCGAGCCGCACGACGGAGGGGCCCGCGACGGTCCGCCTGGAGCCGCAGGGCGCCGAGATCGCAGTCGCCGCGTGGGGAGCCGGCGCGGCGTGCGCGGCGGAGCAGGTCGCCGAGCTGGTCGGGGCGGCGCAGGACCTCGCGGACTGGCAGCCGGCGCACCCGCTGCTGCGCGAGCTCGTCCGCCGCCTGCCCGGCGTACGCGTGCCGCGGACCGGCCTGGTGATCGACCAGCTGGTCCCGGCGGTGCTCGAGCAGAAGGTCACCGGCGAGGAGGCGCGGCGCTCGTGGCGCGAGCTCGTCATGCGGTACGGCGAGCCGGCGCCGGGGCCGGGCGGGCTGCGGCTGCCGCCGACGGCCGAGCAGTGGGCGGCGCTGCAGTCGTGGGACTGGCACCTCGCCGGCGTGGAGCAGCGGCGGGCGCTGACGATCCGCTCCGCGGTGCTGCGGGCGGGCCGGCTCGAGGAGTGCACCGGCCTCGCGCCGGTCGACGCGCGCCGCCGGCTGGAGACGCTGCCCGGCATCGGCCCGTGGACCTCCGCCGAGGTCGCCCAACGCGCGCTCGGCGACGCCGACGCGGTCAGCGTCGGCGACTACCACCTCCCCGCGCTGGTCGGCTGGCTGCTCGCCGGCCGCCGTACCGACGACGCGGGGATGCTCGAGCTGCTGGAACCCGAACGTCCCTACCGCTACCGGGCCGTGCGGCTGCTGGAGCTGAGCGGACTGCGCCAGCCGCGGTTCGGGCCGCGGATGGCGCCGCGGCAGCTGCGCGGGATCTGACCCGCGCGACGGCGGTCGCCAGCGGCGCGGCCCGCTCAGCGCTCGGCGACGAACCGGCGCGCGTCGCGCGGCGGCCGCGCCGGCGGCGACGCGGCCGGCCGGCCGATCGCGACCGCGCCCATCGGGTCCCACGAGTCGGGCAGCGACAGCGCGCGGCGGACCACGTCCTTGCAGAACAGCGTCGACGACACCCAGCACGAGCCGAGACCGACTGCAGTCAGCGCGACGAGGAAGTTCTGCACGCCCGCGCCCATCGCGACGAGGAACATCTCCCGCTCCGCCGTCGACCGGCGCTCGTCCGGGTAGTCGTGCGCGCCGTCGGTGACCAGGCAGGGCACGACGAGGTACGGCGCCGAGCCGAGCAGCGAGTCGGACGACCGAAGCCGCCGGGCGATCACGTCCTCGGGTGTGCCGTCAGCGCGCAGGTCGGTGACCCACTCCCGGCGCATGGCCGCCAGCAGCGCGGAGCGCGCCTCGTCGGTGTCGACCAGCACGAACCGCCACGGGGTCGTGTGGTGCGGCGCCGGCGCCGTCACCGCCGCGGCCACGGCGCGGTGGATCAATGCCGGGTCGACCCGGTCGGGCCGGAAGGACCGGACGGTACGGCGCGCCGCCAGCAGCGCGGCTGGATCACCGGCGCCCGCGGCGCGTGCCTCGGCCGTCCCGAGCGCGAACAGGTCGTCCGCCGCGGGCCTGACCAGCGGGCGCACCCCGGCGGCCGCCGGGTCGTCGGCGTACGA
>DASQMY010000185.1:0-17978 GCA_035645255.1 Mycobacteriales bacterium | reverse complement strand
AACGGCTGGTCGGCCGGCGATGTTGCGCACCTCGTCGCCGTACAGGAGGCGGTGCTGGGGTTCCGGCTGCGCCACCTCGACGTGGCCGACGACCGGGAAGCCGAGGGGCGCCGGCTGCTCGACCTCGTCGGCGCCGGCGGCATCGCGGCCGTGCGCGAGTCGTCGTCGACGGTGCACGTGTCGTGCGTCGACTCGGCGGGCGGTGCGTGCGCCGTCACCGCGTCGGCCGGCTATGGCTCCGGCGTCATGACTCCGGGCACCGGGCTGTGGCTGAACAACTGCCTGGGGGAGCCCGAGCTGAACCGCCGCGGCGTCCACGCGCTGCCGCCCGGCGAGCGGCTGCCGTCCAACATGGCACCGACCGTCGGCCGCCGGTCCGACGGCGCGGTGCTCGCGATCGGCTCGCCGGGGGCCGACCGGATCACGACCGCGCTGCTGCAGGCGCTCGCCGGCTTCGCGAACGGCGGGCTCTCGCTCGAGCAGGCGATCGCCCAGCCGCGGCTGCACGTCGCGCTGCGCGACGGCACGGCGGTCGTCGACCACGAGGCCGACGTCCGGCTCCCCGACACGGGGCTCGCGACGCGCGAGTACGAGCCGCTGTCGATGTACTTCGGCGGCGTGGGTGCGGCGCTGCGCGCCGCGGACGGCTCGGTGACCGCCGCCGCCGACCCACGGCGCGCCGCCGTCGTCGCGGTCGGTGGCGAGACGTGAACCCCGTGACGGCAGCGCTCGCCGACGCCGAGCCGGCGGTGTTCTGGCTCGCCGACCCGGCGGCGCCGCAGGAGTGCCCGCCGCTGCGTCGAAACATCCGGTGCAGCATCGCGGTCGTCGGCGGCGGCTACACCGGCCTCTGGACGGCGCTGCGCGCGAAGGAGCGCGACCCCCGCGCCGACGTCGTGCTGGTCGAGGGGCACCGGATCGGCTGGGCCGCGTCCGGCCGCAACGGCGGCTTCTGCTCGGCCAGCCTCACCCACGGGCGGGCCAACGGCGTCGCCCGCTTCCCCGCCGAGCTGGCGGCCCTGGAGCGGCTCGGTCAGGCCAACCTCGACGCGATGCAGGCGACCGTCGAGCGCTACGGCATCGACTGCGAGTGGGAGCGGACTGGCGAGCTCGCCGTAGCCGTCGAGCAGTGGCAGGTCGACGAGCTGACCGACGCCGCGGCGCACGGCGGCCTGCTGCTCGACACGGCCGCGGTACGGCGGGAGGTCGACTCGCCGACGTACCTCGCGGGCTTGTGGGACAAGGAGTCCTGCGCCCTGGTGCATCCGGCGAAGCTGGCGTGGGGCCTGCGGCGCGTCTGCCTGGAGCTCGGTGTTCGCATCTACGAGGACACGCCGGTGCGGTCGGTCCGCAGGGTTGGCGACCACGTTGAGCTGGCCACCCGCACCGGCCGCATCGTCGCCGACCGCGTGGTGCTCGGCACCAACGCCTTTCCGCCGCTGGTGCGCCGGATGAAGCCGTACATCGTGCCTGTCTACGACTACGTGCTGATGACCGAGCCGCTCTCCGCGGAGCAGCGCGCCGCGGTCGGCTGGCACAACCGGCAGGGGATCGGCGACTCGGCCAACCAGTTCCACTACTACCGGCTGACCGCCGACGACCGGATCCTCTGGGGCGGCTACGACGCGGTCTACCACTACGGCAAGCGGGTGCGGGCGGCGTACGACCAGCGGCCGGAGACGTTCGCAATGCTCGCGGCGCACTTCTTCGAGACGTTCCCGCAGCTGGCCGGCCTGCGGTTCAGCCACCGGTGGGGCGGGGCGATCGACACGTGCAGCCGCTTCTGCGCGTTCTTCGGGACGGCGTACGGCGGACACGTCGCCTACGCTGCGGGGTTCACCGGGCTCGGCGTCGGCGCGACCCGGTTCGCCGCCGACGTCATGCTCGACCTGCTGGGCGGCGAGCCGACCGAGCTGACCGAGCTCGAGATGGTGCGCAGCAAGCCGCTGCCGTTCCCGCCGGAGCCGGTCAGCTACCTCGGCATCCAGGCGACCCGCTGGTCGCTCGCCCGCGCCGACCGCGACGGCGGTCGGCGCAACCGGTGGCTGCGCACCCTCGACCGGCTCGGCATGGGGTTCGACTCCTGACCCCCCGCCGTACCGAGTCCACCAGCTCGCGGTCTCGACGCCGGATCCCGGCCCGGCCGGTGTCACTTGTGTGAAGTTGCGTACAAGGATCGGCGTCTGCAGCGTGCGGCGTGTACGCAATCTCACAGAAGTCCACTCGGGAGCGCCCCGGCGACTACGCCGCGTGCTCCACGGTCGCCAGGCCCAGCCACGACGCCAGCCCCTCGAGCTCCGCCCGGACCGCCGCAGTGATCGCCCGGGTGAAGCGGACGTCCCGGTGGATCGCGTGCACCCGGAGCACCGAGCTCTTGCGGTCGGCGGTGGCGTCCACTTTGCCGATCAGCTGGTCGTCGTGCAGCACTGGCAGCGCGTAGTAGCCCCACCGCCGTTTCGCCTTTGGCGCGTACATCTCCAGCACGTACTCGAAGCCGAACAGCTCCAGTGCGCGGACGCGGTCGTGCACCAGGCGGTCGAACGGCGACAGCAGCGCGGTGCGCCCGGAGAACGGCTGGCCGACCGCCGCCGGGTCGACCCGCCACGGTCCCCGGACCCCGTCGACCTCCGCCGGCTCACCGGCGTCCGCGACGTACGCCGACCGCGCGATGCCGAGCGAGCGCAGCCGCTGCTCGGCGCGGATCGTCGCCGCCTCGGCCAGCGGGACGACCGGCGTACCGGGCGGGTAGACGCGCTCGGCCAGGTCCCAGAGCCGCTGGCGGCCCTGCCGGCTGGAGACGGCGATCTCGCCGCGCGCGGCGAGCACCTCGAGCAGCTGCGTCACGTTGCGGTTGTTGGTCCAGCCGGACGACGGCCACGGCACCTGGCTGCGGTCGGGGACGTCCCTCGACAGCAGCGGCCCGGAGTCGCGCAGCAGGTCGAGCACGAACCGGTGGAACTTCCTGTTCGCGGCCAGCCACGCGCGCTTGCGCTCGTCGAGCGGCGACTGCGCCATCTCGGCGAGGTAGAGCCCGAGGCTCGACATCGGCCGGACCATCGCGCGGTGCTCGAACAGCGAGCGGTCGCGCTCGAGTGCGCGCTGCAGGTGCGCCGGCCGGTACGCGTCACCGAGCCGTGTCCACGCCACGAGGTCGGCGCTCGGGGCGACCGCGGCGGTCGGGTCGAGCTGCAGGAACGTCAGCTGCTCGACCGTGCCGATCAGCTCGGTCGGCCGGTCGGCGCCGAGCAGCTGCGCACGGATCGCGAGACGCCGCGCCCCGACCCGGTCGAGCCGGTGCACAGCCATCCGCCTGTCCCAGGTTGGTGACACGGCGCGCACCGTATCGGCAAATACCGAGTACATCGCCATACGACCACCAGTACGCTCGGTCAGTCGCCATCGAGCTGACTCGACGTCGGTGGGGGCGTACGGGGGAACGACGGATGGGCGGGTGATCTAGTCCGTGCCGAACGAACGCGAGAATGAGTCAGCGCCGCCGACGCATCCGGAACGCCGACGCGGCCCGTCCGCGAGCCCCCCGCCGACCGCGGGTGAGGCCGAGTCTGCCGCGAAGGTCGCTTCCTACGACGCAGACGCGGCTGCAGACGCGGCGGCCGATGCCAGCATCGCCGCGCAGCTGGCATCCCTCGCCGCGGCGCGCCTCGCTACCCGGGCCAAGGCCGACACGGCCGCAGCCGTGGCCGCCGCGGCGGTGGCGGTAGCGGAGTCCGCAGCCGCCGCAGCGGCGGCGATGGAGGACGAGGCCGCGGCGCGCGCGATCGCGACCGCTGCGGCCGCGGTCGAGGCGCTCGAGGTCGTGGCCGCTGAACGGCCGGCGGGCGGGGACCAGGCGGCAGCCGACGACGCGGCGACCGCCGTCGCCGCGATCGTCGCGGCGGACGTCGTAGCGGCCGAGGCGTCGACCGCCGCCGCAGCCAGGACGGTCGCCGACGCAGTCGCCGCGGCGGCGCAGACAGCGGCGGCGACGGCTGTCGAGACGGCGCTCGCGGTCGAGCGCGAGGCGCAGACCGCCGCCGACGTCAGCAGGACCGTCGTCGCCGCGAACGCCACGACCACCGCGGCGGCCGACGTCGTCGTCTACTCGACCAGGCGCGTCGCGGAGCTCGCCGCCCGGCTCGCGGTCGTCACGGCCCTCCAGGACAGCGAGCAGCGCTTCCGGGTGATGTTCGACAACGCGCCGGTCGGCATGATGCTGATCTCGCTCGACGACGTCGACCGCGGACGGCTGCTGCGCGTCAACCCCGCACTCTGCGCGCTGACCGGGCGACCGGGCGGCGAGCTGCTCGACCTGTCGGTCGCCGATCTGTTCGACGTCGACGACCGCGCCGCGCAGCAGGAGGCCGTGGCGCGACTGGCCAGCGGCGAGAGCAGCGCGCACGAGTCGGAGGCGCTGTGGCGGCACGGCGCGGGTCGCGACATGTGGGTGCACAGCATCCTGCACTCGATCCGCGACGACGAGCACGGTCCGGCGTACGCCGTCGGCCAGGTCGAGGACATCACCGCACGGCGCCGCGCGGACGCCTCGCTCCGCAGGCAGGAGGAGCGGTTCCGGCGCGCATTCGACAACTCGGTGACCGGCATCGCGTTCGTCGGCGTCGACGGCACGGTGCACAAGGTCAACGAGGCGCTGGTCACGCTCCTCGGACGCACGGAGGACAGCCTGCTCGGGCAGCACCTCGAGACCCTCGCCGCCGATGATGAGCGGGCGGCCATCCGCGGCGGGATGGACGGCGTGCTCGCCGGCGAGCTGACGATCTACCAGGCGGAGCACCGCTTCCGGCACACGGACGGCCGGGAGCTGTGGGTCCTGCTGAGCGGATCCGTCGAGCACGGCGACCCCGAGTACCTGATCTTCCAGGTGACCGACATCTCCGGCCGCAAGGACGCGGAGGGCAGGCTGGCGCACCAGGCGTTCCACGACGAGCTGACCGGCCTGCCGAACCGGGTCCGGCTGCGTGAGCATCTCGACCGGGCGTGCGCCCGTGCCGAGCGCACCGGGACCCACATCGCCGTCCTGTTCCTCGACATCGACGACTTCAAGGAGGTCAACGACAGCCTGGGCCACGTCGTCGGCGACGAGGTCCTCGTCGAGGTCGGCGCCCGGCTGCACGCGGCGCTCCGCGGCGACGACATGGCAGTGCGCCTCGGCGGCGACGAGTTCGTCATCGTCTGTGAGGGGCTGCACGACCCGGCCGAGTCCGGCCCGGTGGCGGAGCGGATCATCCAGGCACTCGCCGCGCCGGTCATCGCGGGAGCGCACGAGCTGCGGGTCTCCGTCAGCATCGGCGTCAACACCTCAGGTGCGGTCGCCGACCCGGCCGAGCTGCTGCGCGGCGCGGACACCGCGATGTACCAGGCGAAGGTGGCCGGCAAGGACCGCAGTGAGACCTACAACGACGAGATGAGCGCCCGGGCGCTGCGCCGGGTCACGGTCGCCGCGGAGCTGGCGCACGCCGTGCAGCGCGACGAGCTGCGTCTGCACTTCCAGCCGACCTACGAGCTCCGTACGGGCGCGATCGGCGGCGTGGAGGCGCTGGTCAGGTGGGAGCACCCGACCCGGGGGCTGCTCACCCCGGCCGACTTCCTCGACGTCGCCGAGGGCCGGCGGCTGATGATCCCGATCGGCGACTGGGTGCTGGCGGCCGCGGTCACGCAGGCAGCGGCGTGGCAGCGTGAGTTCGCCGACCGGGCGCCCGACATGTGGGTCAACATCGCCGGTCAGCAGCTCGGCCGCGGCCGGCTCCCGGTGCTGATCGAGGAGCTGCTCGCGTCGACCGGCCTGTCGCCGGCCCGGCTGGGGCTCGAGATCACCGAGCGCCAGCTGGTCGGGCGCGAAGCAACCGTCCAGGGTGACCTGACCGCGGTGCGGGACCTCGGTGTCCGGCTCGCGATCGACGACTTCGGGACCGGCTTCGCCTCCCTGGAGTACCTCCGCCGGTTCACTTTCGACGAGATCAAGATCGACCAGTCGTTCATCGGCGGCCTCGACCACGACGCCACCGACACCGCGGTGACCAGAGCGGTCATCGCGCTCGGCAGGTCGCTCGACCTGGTGGTGGTCGCCGAGGGTGTCGACTCGCCGGAGCAGTACCGCGCGCTGCAGCGTCTCGACTGCGACGTCGCGCAGGGCTACCTCATGCAGCGGCCGGCCGCCGCGGACGAAGTGACAGCGCTGCTCGCCGCGGACGCCAGGTACGTCTAGCAGCCGCGGCGGTATTGCGTTGGGCAGATCGAACCGCGCCACCTAACGTGGGGACACGTGCTCACCCTGCCGCTCGCGAACCCCGGACGGCCAGACGTCCGGTCCGGTCGGCGCTACCTCTGGTGGATCGTCCGCAACCAGTGGCGTCCGCTCGCGGTCGGCGTGCTGCTCGGGGTCCTGTGGATGGGCTCCCAGGCACTCATGCCGGCGGCCCTCGGGCGGGCGATCGACACGGGCGTCGCCACCGGTGACCGGGTCGCGCTGCTGCGCTGGTGCGGCGTGCTGCTCGGCCTCGGCCTGCTGCAGACGCTCTCCGGCGTCCTGCGGCACCGCGTGGCGGTCGTCAACTTCTTGATCGGCTCGTCGCGGACGCAGCAGCTGCTCGCCCGCCAGGTCGCGGACCTCGGCGCGGAGGTGACCGCGTGCACCGCGTCGGGCGACATCGCCGCGGCGAGCGGGACGGACGCCCGCAACATCGGCCGGACGCTCGACGTCACCGCGCGGTTCGTCGGCGCGATCGTGTCGTTCATCGCGATCGCGGCGATCCTCGTGTCGACGTCGCCGGTGCTGGGCGCTGTCGTCGTCGTCGGCGTACCGCTGCTGATCGGCACCATCGGCCCGCTGGTCCGGCCGCTCGAGGCGCGCGAGCGGCGGCAGCGGGAGAAGCTCGGTGCCGCCTCGGCGATGGCGGCGGACACCGTGGGCGGGCTCCGCGTCCTCCGCGGTTTCGGCGGCGAGCGGGTCTTCGTCGACCGGTTCCGCACGGCGTCCGGCGAGGTCCGCACGGCGGCCGTCGAGACAGCGCGCCTGCAGTCGACGCTCGACGCGCTGCAGGTCGGCGTCCCGGGGCTGTTCGTCGTCGGTGTCACCTGGCTCGGTGCCCGGCTGGCGATCGACGGCACCATCACCGCCGGCCAGCTCGTCGCGTTCTACGCCTACGCCGCGTTCCTGGTGATCCCGCTGAAGACGTTCACCGAGGTGGCCAGGAAGTTCGCGGCCGCGACGGTGTCGGCCGACCGGCTCGTCAAGCTGCTCGCGCAGCAGCGGAGCATCGTCGACGCGGACGCCCCGCTGCCCGCGCCCCCGGCCGGCGCCGATCTCGCCGACATCTCCTCCGGGCTGCTCGTCCGGCCGGGCTGGTTCGTCGCGGTGGCCGCCACGTCGCCGACGGAGGCCACCGAGCTCGGCGACCGGCTGGGCCGGTACGTCGACGGCGCCGTCGCCCTCGGCGGCCGGCCGCTCGCCCGGCTGCCGCTTGCGGAGGTACGGCGGCGGATCGTCGTGTCCGACAAGGACCCGATGCTCTTGGCCGGCACGCTCGCGGACAACCTCGACGTCCCGCGGCGCGGGCGGGTGCTGGCGCCGGAGGTCGTCCTCGAAGCCACCGCTGCCGGTGACGTCGTCGACGGGCTGCCCGACGGTCTCGCCTCGGAGCTGCCGGAGCGAGGGCGGTCGCTGTCCGGCGGCCAGCGGCAGCGCGTCGCGCTCGCCAGGGCGCTGTCCGCCGACCCCGAGATCCTCGTCCTCGACGAGCCGACCAGCGCGGTGGACGCGCACACCGAGGCGCGGATCGCCGAGCGGCTGCACGACCTGCGCCGCGGGCGGACGACAGTGGTGATGACGACGAGCCCGCTCGTCCTCGACCGCGCCGACGTCGTCGCGTTCCTCGTCGACGGCGTCGTCGTCGCCGAGGGGACGCACCGGGACCTGCTGCGCGACTGTCCGCCGTACCGGGACCTGGTCACCCGCGGGGAGAGCGAGTGAGCGCCACAACGCTGCTGCCGACCGCGACGTCGGCGGAGGTCGCGACGGAGGCGGTCCGGCTGCTGCGCCGGCACCGCGGCGCCGTGCTGCTCGCGCTGCTGCTGCACGCGGCCGCCGTCGCTGCCGGGCTGGTCGGCCCGCGGGTGCTCGGCGAGATCGTCGACGGCGTGCGGACCGAGATCACCACCGCGCGTGTGGACCGGCTGGCGCTGGTGTTCGCGGCCGCGCTCGTCGTGCAGGCGGTCCTGACCCGCTGGGCACGACTGCGGTCCGCGCTGATCGGCGAGACCGTCCTCGCCGAGCTGCGCGAGGACTTCCTCGCCGGCGCCGTCGCGCTGCCGCTCGGGACGGTGGAGCGCGCGGGCAGCGGCGACCTGGTGACGCGCGCGACCACCGACATCGACCGACTCTCCTACGCCGTGCGCGAGGCGGCGCCGGAGATCACCGTCGCGACGCTGACGTCCGTCCTGATCATGGCGGCGGCGTTCCTGACCGCCCCGCTGGTCGCGGTCGCGATGCTCGTCGGGGCTCCGCCGATCATCCTCGGCACGCGGTGGTACCGGCGACGCGCGGACGAGGGCTACCGCCGCGAGATGGCGGCCGTCGGCCGGGTGACCGCCGGCGTCGTCGAGACCGCCGACGCCGGCCGCTCGGTCGAGGCACTCGGCCTGCAGGACCGGCGGGTCGAGCGCACCGAGCGGGACATCCGCGACTGGATAGCCGCCGAGCGCTACACGTTGTGGCTGCGCACCGTGTGGTTCCCGACCGCGGAGATCGGCTACGTGCTGCCGATCGTGTTCGTCGTCTTCGCCGGTGGCACGCTGGTGGCCCGGGGGAGCGCGACGGTGGGTGAGGTCACCGCGGTCGCTCTCTACGTGCAGATGCTGATCGAGCCGGTCGACCTCGTCGTCTCCTGGCTGGACGAGCTGCAGATCGGCAACGCCTCCCTTGCCCGGCTGCTCGGCGTACGCCTCGTGGAGCCGGCGCCGGTCAGCGACGAGGTGCCCACCTCCGACGACCTGCACGCCGACGACGTCCGGTTCGCCTATCGCGAGGGTCACGACGTCCTGCACGGCATAACCCTCGACGTCCGCCCCGGCAGCCGGCTGGCGATCGTCGGGCCGTCGGGCGCCGGCAAGTCGACGCTCGGCCGGCTGCTCGCCGGCATCCATCCGCCGCGGACCGGGTCGGTGACGGTCGGCGGCGCCGAGGTGAGCCGGTTGCCGGCCGACGTGCTGCGTGAACAGGTCGCGCTCGTCACCCAGGAGCACCACGTCTTCGTCGGCACCATCCGCGACAACGTCGCGCTCGCCCGGCCCGGTGCGCTCACGCCCGACATCGAGGAGGCGCTCGCGGCGGTCGACGCGCTGGACTGGGTGAAGGCGCTCCCGGACGGGCTGGAGACCCGGGTCGGCTCGGGCGCGCACGTGCTCGCGCCGGCGGAGGCGCAGCAGGTCGCGCTCGCCCGGCTCGTGCTCGCGGACCCGCACACGCTGGTGCTCGACGAGGCGACCTCGATGCTGGACCCGCGCGCGGCCCGGCACCTCGAGCGCTCGTTGGCCGCGGTGCTGCGCAACCGTACAGTCATCGCGATCGCGCACCGGCTGCACACCGCGCACGACGCCGACCGGGTGGCGGTCGTCGCCGAGGGCGGGATCACCGAGATCGGCTCGCACGACGAGCTGCTCGCGGCCGACGGCGCCTACGCGGCGCTCTGGCGGTCCTGGCGCGCATAGCGGGCGGCCGGCCAGCGGGCGCTCCGGTCAGGCGGTGGCGCGCAGCAGCCAGCCGGCGTCGCCGCCTTCGGTGGTCATGATCGCGCGCGAGTCGACCGGGATCTGGAGGTCGAGCAGCAGCGAGATCGGTACGCCGGCTGCCAGCCACTCCATGACACTCGCGCTGTGGTCCGTGGTGACGTCCATCGCGATCCCCTCTCGGTTGTGTACCTGACATATCGGAACCGGTGGCGCTCCGCAGCAGGGCCGATCGGGTGATGTTGTCCGGATTGGGGCCGAACGGCCCAGCGGCGCTGCGCCGTCGCTGTCGGCGGCCGCGACTACCATGGAGGCTCCGAGACGCGCCGCGACCACCGCGCCGCCCTAGCGATCCTGGCCCTCCTTGACCCTCCCCATCGGTGCAGACCGTTGACCGAGCCCGACACCCTCTTCGAGGTCCCAGCGGCCCCCGCGACAGAGCCCGCGGCGCCGCCGGCCGGTGTCCGCCGGCACACCGCCGAGTCGCTGCTGGAGGGGCTCAACCCGCAGCAGCGGGTGGCGGTCACCCACACCGGCGGGCCGCTGCTGATCGTCGCCGGAGCGGGGTCGGGCAAGACGCGGGTGCTGACCCACCGGATCGCCTACCTGCTCGCCGAGCGGAGTGTCGCGCCCGGCGAGATCCTCGCGATCACTTTCACCAACAAGGCCGCGGGCGAGATGAAGGAGCGGGTCGCCGGGCTGGTCGGCGGCCGCGCCAAGGCGATGTGGGTCTCGACGTTCCACTCGGCCTGCGTGCGGATCCTGCGCGCCGAGGCGACCAGGCTCGGGTTCAAGAAGACGTTCTCCATCTACGACCAGGCGGACGCCCAACGGCTGATGACGCTGTGCATACGCGACCTCGACCTCGACCCCAAGCGCTTCCCGCCCCGGTCCGTCAGCGCCCAGGTCAGCAACCTCAAGAACGAGCTCGTCGACTACGAGACGGCCAAGGACCAGGGGCAGTCGGTCAACGACAAGACGGTGGCCGAGATCTACGCGATGTACCAGCGCCGGCTGCACGAGGCCAACGCACTCGACTTCGACGACCTCATCATGACCGCGGTCAACCTGCTGCAGGCGTTCCCGGACGTCGCCGAGCACTACCAGCGGCGGTTCCGGCACGTGCTGGTCGACGAGTACCAGGACACCAACCACGCGCAGTACGTCCTCGTCCGCGAGCTGGTCGGCCGGCCGGCGGTGCTGACCGCCGAGGGCGACGTCGTACGGCCGGGGTCCGCGCTGACCCCCGGCGAGCTGTGCGTCGTCGGCGACGCCGACCAGTCGATCTACGCGTTCCGCGGCGCCAACATCCGCAACATCCTGCAGTTCGAGCAGGACTACCCCGACGCGACGGTCGTGCTGCTGGAGCAGAACTACCGCTCCACGCAGACGATCCTGTCCGCGGCCAACGCCGTGATCTCGCGCAACCCGGGGCGCAAGCCGAAGAACCTGTGGTCCGACGCCGGCGCCGGCGAGCTCATCCAGGGCTACGTCGCCGACAACGAGCACGACGAGGCGGCGTTCGTCGCGCAGGAGATCGACCGGCTCTCCGACGAGGCCGGCGTGCAGCCCGGACAGGTCGCGGTGTTCTATCGCACCAACGCGCAGAGCCGGGTGTTCGAGGAGGTGTTCGTCCGGATCGGCCTGCCCTACCGGGTCGTCGGCGGCGTGCGCTTCTACGAGCGCCGCGAGGTGCGCGACCTGCTCGCCTACCTGCGCGCGCTGGTCAACCCAGCCGACACCGTCTCGGTGCGGCGGATCCTCAACGTGCCCCGACGGGGGATCGGCGACCGGGCCGAGGCGTGCATCGAGGCGCTGGCGTCGCGCGAGCGGATCCCGTTTGCAGCAGCGCTGGAGCGGGTCGAGCAGGCGCCGGGCATCAATCCGCGGGCGGCCAAGGCGGTCGCCGAGTTCACCACCCTGATGACAGAGCTGCGCGGGATGGTCGACGCGGGCGAAGGACCGTCCGCTGTGCTCGAGAAGACGATGGAGGCGACCGGCTACCTCGCCGAGCTGGAGGCCGAGGGCGGCATCGAGGCCGAGGGCCGGGTCGAGAACCTCAAGGAGCTGGTCGGCGTCGCGCGCGAGTTCGAGGAGCGCCTGCCGGGCGAGGGCGTGTCGTCGTTCCTCGAGCAGGTCTCGCTGGTGGCCGACGTCGACGAGCTCGACCAGTCCTCCGGTGTCGTCACGCTGATGACCCTGCACAACGCGAAGGGGCTGGAGTTCCCGATCGTCTTCCTGACCGGGCTCGAGGACGGCGTCTTCCCGCACATGCGCTCGCTCGGCGACCCGACCGAGCTCGAGGAGGAGCGCCGGCTGGCGTACGTCGGGATCACCCGCGCGCGACAGCGGCTGCACCTGTCGCGGGCCGTCATGCGCAGCATGTGGGGGCAGACGTCGCCCAACCCGCCGTCCCGCTTCCTCGAGGAGATCCCGGCCGAGCTGGTCAGCTGGCAGCGCAAGCCGGAGCCGGCACAGGCGACCGTCGCACGCGGCGGGCTGTCGATGGGTCGGCCGGCCGGCGGCGTCGGCAACCGGCCGATCCCAAACCTGTCGCCCGGCGACCGGGTCACCCACGACGCCTGGGGGCTCGGCACGGTGCTGTCGACATCAGGTCTCGGCGACTCCGCGCAGGCACGGATCGACTTCGGCGGCGACGTGAAGATCAAGAACCTGGTGCTGCGCTACGCGCCGCTGACCAAGCTGTAGCGGAAGCCGGTCAGATGCGGACGCCGCGCCGGGCGAGGTAGGGGATCGGGTCGGTCTGCGTGCCGTTGATCCGCACCTCGAAGTGCAGGTGCGAGCCGGTCGAGTGACCGGTGGACCCCATCCGGGTGATCTGCTGCCCCGCGCTCACCCGCTGGCCGGGATGCACCAGGAGCGCGGTGTTGTGCCCGTACGCCGTCGCGACGCCGTCGCTGTGCTCGATGAGCACGAACTTGCCGTAGCCGCCGTTCCAGCCGGCCGTCACGACGAGACCGTCGGTCGCGGCGTAGATCGGCGTGCCGATCGGCGCAGCGATGTCGATGCCCTTGTGCTGACGGCCCCAGCGCCACTTGAAGCCGGAGGTGAAGACGCCGCTCGTGGGGCGCACCCAGCTGCCACGCGGCGCGGCCACGGACGGCTTTTCGCGGGGCACTTCGCGCGTCCGGACCGGGGTGCGAGGCGTCGGCTTGCTGATCGGCTCGCGGCGCGACCGGTCGGCGCGCTCGGGCGTGGTCCGGCGGGCCGCCGGACGGGCGGCGGCGCGCAGCGCCAGGTCCTCGGCAGCCTGGTCCGAGACGCGCGCGGCGCTTGCGGCCCGGCGGGTCGCCGCGGGTGCGGCCGGGGCACGGCGCCCGGCGGTCGTCGACGGGGCGGACTGCGCGGGCGGGGCATCCGTCGCGACGGCCGGCGTCGAGGCCCGCGGCGCGGCGGCGAGCGGCGCGGCGACGGCGAGCGGTGGGCTGGCGGGTCGGTCGCCGGGGGTGCCGGCGGTCGCAGCGACCAGCGGCACGCCGACCGCGACGGCGAGGCCGACCGAGACGATCCGCAGCGCCGGGGTGAAGCGTCTGGCACGTCGCTTGCGGTGGCGGCCGGTCGGACGGATCAGGGAGCGCAGCGCGGACAAGTCGAGGCGGCCTCTCAGTCGCAGGCAGACGGCGACGGCCCCGTCACAAGGGCGGCAGCCGGGTCGTGCGGTGTCGTGCGATGCCCAAAGCTGAGCCGATGCGCGTGCCGGATTGGTCCGGGGGTCAGCGCGCGATCGTGACCGTAGCGTAACCAGGACGTCGCCAAAGTGACAAAATGGTGTCGCCGGTTTGTCGGCTCAGTGCCCGGTGGCACTGCCGCTTTCGGAGGCGCGGGCCTCCGGACCGCTCCTTACGCCGAAGCGCGCGGCAGGCTGCTGACCGCGCGCACCGACGTCGCACCGTCGGTGTCCAGGTGGGCCAAGGCGGTGACGATCTCGTGCACCGCGCGCCGGTCGATCGGCAGCGACAGGTGGCCGACGCCGCGGCGCAGGACGTTGCGAACGACCAGGTCAGGGTGGTCGAGGCGCGCGGAGTCCCGCGGGATGACCAGCTGATCCAGGTCGCTGTAGATGGACACGAACCTGGTGCGGCAGCCGGCCGCAGGCGCCGCCAGCTCGCGCATCAGCGCCGAGCCGGGCCGGAGCTGGCGGGCCACCGTCCCGACGGCGAGGTGCGCGGCGTGCGTCCCGGCATGCGGCGTACCCAGGGTGGCGAGGGTGTGCACCCGGGCGTCGCCGCCCGCGCACTGCACGTAGTAGCGCGCGATCAGGCCGCCGAGGCTGTGGCCCACAACGTGTACCCGTTCGTAGCCGGTCTCCGCGCAGATCCGCTCGATGGTGCCGCCCAGCGAGCGGGCCGCGCCGGCGAGGTCGTCCCTGAAGATCGAGTACTGATGGCTCAGGATCCGGCCGAAGGCGCCGGCGCAGCTGCCGCCGGAGCACCGTGAAGATCGACCGGTTGTCCACCCAGCCGTGCACCAGCACGATCGGTGTGCCGGCGGCCTCCACGTCGCCGAGCAGCAGCCCCCGCTGCACCGGCGTGAGCCCGGCGAGGGCGTAGCGCTCGACCGCGCGGACCTGCTCCCTCACCAGCCCGAGCGGGTAGAGCGCTGCGTGCGTCGCGGTCCACGCGACCTCGGCGGCGCCGCCGCGGATGGTGGTCGGGCTGAGCGCGGCGCTGCAGCCGCGACGCGCGGCCGAGCCGATCCGACCGATCGCTGCGCGCACGGCTGCCTCCCCGCGCGTGGTCGCCGAGAACTGCCTACCCGAAAACGTAACCGCCGGCGCTTGCAACAGGAAGCACCTGGCGAGCAGCAGCCGTTACGGTGATCGGTCTGCTGCGGATCAGCCGACCGGCAGCGGCGCCGGGCACGCGGGCAGCGCCGCCGGCCCGGAGCCCGGCGAGCGGGCGGGTGGCGTCGCGCGGTCGACGTACAGCCGGTTGCTGACCGCCCTGGTCCGCAGCTGGTGCACCGGTTCGGTGGTCGCCGCGCTCGCCGGGCGGCCTCGGCGGTCCCAGCGGCGCGCGCCGTCCACCCAGCCGCCGTCCGCCGGGCAGTACGCCGCCGTCGTCAGCCAGACGGTCAGGCCGCTGCGCCGGTCGACCCAGCCGGATCGGTCCAGCAGGGGTGTGACCCGACCGGCCGGGTAGGCGGACAGCGGGCCGGCGTCGTCGAAGCCCTTGCCGGGCGAGTCGGGGCGCGACACGAGGAACGCGATGCCGGTCAGCGCGATCACGACTGCCGCGGCGAGCGCGCCGACGACCCACGGCAGGCCGAGCGCACGGCGGATGATGATCTTGCGCTGCGCCGCCTTGCGCGGCAGGTAGCCGAAGCGCTCGCCCGTCTCGGGGTCGACCGGCACACCGCCGCCGACCGGTACGGCGGGGCCGCTCCGCTCGGTCATCGCGCTCCTCGGCAGGGGTGTTCGCAGGTCCGCGGCTAGCATCGCACCGACAACGTCGTCGCGAGCAACCCGGTTCCCGTCGGCCGGGCTTCGACAGGAGATGCGCATGGGAGCCGGTGGCCGGATCCGCGTGGTCGTCGCCAAGCCGGGCCTGGACGGCCACGACCGCGGCGCCAAGGTCGTCGCCCGCGCGCTGCGCGACGCGGGCATGGAGGTCATCTACACCGGCCTGCACCAGACGCCCGAGCAGATCGTCGAGACCACGATCCAGGAGGACGCCGACGCGGTCGGGCTGTCGATCCTGTCCGGTGCGCACATGGCGCTGTTCCCCAAGGTGATCGCGATGCTGCGCGAGCGTGGCGCCGACGACGTGGTGGTCTTCGGCGGTGGGATCATCCCGGCCGACGACATGCCCGAGCTCGAGCGGCTCGGCGTCGCGAAGGTGTTCACGCCCGGCGCGAGCACGGTCGACATCGTGGAGTGGGTGCGCACCAACGTCGGCGACGCGGCCGCTTCGGCGGACGCCGCGCCCGCCGGGACGTCCGGGTGACGTTGGGCCCGCAGCGCCAGCTGTTCGACATCCCGCCCGGTGTGGCCTACCTGAACTGCGCCTACATGGCACCGCAGCTCCGGTCGGTCACCGAGGCCGGCCTGTCCGCCGTGCAGCGGAAGTCGTCGCCGTGGACAGTGCCACCGAGCGCGTTCTTCGACGAGTCCGAGCGGCTCCGCTCGACGTTCGCCTCGGTCGCGGGTGTCGACGCCGACGCCATTGCGCTCGTGCCGTCAGTCAGCTACGGGATCGGTACGGCGGTCGCGAACGTCGACATCGCGGCCGGCCAGACGGTCGTGGTGCTCGCCGAGCAGTTCCCCAGCAACGTCTATCCATGGCGGGCCGCGGCTGCCGCCTCCGGCGCCGAGGTGCTGACCGTCGCGCGGCCGGCCGACGGCGACTGGACCGCCGCCGTAGCGACAGCCGTCGACGAGCGGACCGCAGTCGTCGCCGTACCCCAGTGCCACTGGACCGACGGCTCCATCGTCGACCTCGTCGCGGTGGGTGCGGCGGCGCGCGAGGTGGGCGCCGCGCTGGTGGTCGACGCGACGCAGTCGTTCGGTGCCGTGCCGTTCGACGTCGCAGCGGTCCAGCCCGACTTCCTCGTGACGGCGGGCTACAAGTGGCTGCTCGGTCCCTACAGCCTCGGCTACCTGTACGTCGCGCCGCACCGGCGCGACGGTGTGCCGCTCGAGCACAACTGGATCACGCGGGCCGGTAGCGAGGACTTCGCGGCACTCGTCGACTACCGCGACGAGCCGGCGCCCGGTGCCCGCCGCTACGACGTCGGCGAGCGCAGCAACTTCGTGCTCGTGCCGATGGCGCTCGCGGCGCTGGAGCAGATCCTCGCGTGGGGCGTACCGTCGATAGCAGCGACGCTCGCCGACGTGACGGCGGCTATCGCTTCGGGTGCCGCCGACCTGGGCCACCGCTCCGCGTCGGCCGCACAGCGCGGGCCGCACCTGCTCGGCCTGCGGCACCCGGACGGCGTACCGGCGGGCCTGGCTGCCCGGCTCGCCGAGCAGCAGATCTACGTCAGCATCCGCGGCGACTCCATCCGCGTGTCACCGCACCTCTACAACACCAGCGACGACGTGTCGCGCCTCCTGTCCGCCCTCGCCTGACCGCACGACCTGACGGCCACCACCTGGTCATGTCGGGGACCAGCCGGCGGCGCGCTGCGCTCTCGTCGCCTGATCGACAACCCGGTCGCGCTGCCGGTGTACAGCGAATCCCGGCCAGCGCAGCCGGGTGCCGCCCTGCGCGATCGCCAGCTCGTTTGGCGCGGCGGAGGTCGTCCATTCACGTCGCCGCCTCGCGGTGCAGCTCGCCGTCGACCTCGAACCAGACGTCGTACGCCGGCCAGCCACCGTCGATGTAGGCGCCGTCGCTCGGTCGCACGTGGACCTGGAGCCGCGGGCGTGGGAGCCCCGCGCCGGACGAGCCGCAGCAGCGCGATCTCGTTGAGCGACTGCGCGCCGCCGGCGATGTCGTCCAGGGACTCGCGGATCAGGCTCCGCCGCGGCAGCTTCGGGGAGCTGCGCCAGCTGGTGGCGCAGGTGCTGGACGGTCAGTCGTTCCTGCTGCACCACCGCGGTCAGGATGGCATGCGCCTGCTCGGCAGTCCTCGCGGCCGAGGCCGCCGCCAGTGCGGCGTACTCGAGCCGAACCTGTGGCGGCGTCGCAGCAGGATGGACGAACTCATCCAGACGGCACACCCTCGTCGGCCGGATGGTCGGCTCGTCGGCGCCGCGCTCCTTCTTGTGCTCTACCGCGACGTGGATCCGCGGTGAGGTCACTCCCTTGACGCCCGCGTGCTCGAGGACCGTCAGTCCGGTGAGTGCCGCGCCCTCACCGCAGGCCAGCACGGCAGCCCAGCGCTTCTGCGCCGCCGCCAGCGGACCGCTGTGGGGCGACGTAGACGCCGATGTACGGCGCCGGCCACTTCCGGGCATGCAGTCGACGGTCCATCCGCGCGAGGGTCGCCGGGTCGCGGGTCTGCCAACGGCCGACCACGCCGTCCTGGTCACGCAGCAGCCGAACGAGCTCCGGATCGATGTCCACGACCACACGATGCACGCCAACGATCGTGCCGACCGGCGCCGCGGACCGATCTGTGGACAGTGATGTTGTCTTTCGTAGGTTGTGGATCGCCCGCCCGAGGCTGACCCGTCTGTGGACTGGCTCAGTGCCTCTCATTCGAGCTGTCGTCTCGGGCGGGTGTTCCACCACGCGCAGCGACCGACGAGCGTGACCTCATAGGAGCCTGGC
>DASQMY010000184.1:0-3774 GCA_035645255.1 Mycobacteriales bacterium | reverse complement strand
GAGCTCGCCCGCCCGTGCGGTCAGGTCGACGGCGGTCGTGCCCGCCGGCTGCGCCGCCGTGGTCGGCCACCGCGCCCCGGCCGACTCGCTGAGGAAGAAGCCGGCCACCGGCGCGTGGCAGGCGCCGGTCATCTCCGCGTCGTTGTCTCGTCCGAAGCTCCGGGCGATCCCCGCCACGGGCAGCACGGCCAGCACCACCGCGACGGCGACGATCAGCGGCGCGAGCTTGCGGCCGGCGAAGAAGGCGTAGCCGGCGATCGTCGCCAGCGCGAGCAGCGGGTAGCCGTACGCCTTGCCGATCGGGTCGGCGAAGACCAGCACGGCGGCCAGCGCGACCGCGAGCAGGATCACCACCAGGCCGGTGACGGCGCGGCGCAGCAGCAGGCCCGCGCCGACCCCGGCCGCGGCCAGGATGATGGCGGCGGCCCAGAGGGTGAGCTGGACGTCGACGTTCAGCGCGCTACGCCCGACGGGGGCCGACGCGAGGCGCCGGCTCGATCACGGGGACCGGGGCGACGTCGGGGAGCGGGGTCTCCGGCGGCGGGGGGATGTCGACGTCGGTGAGCGCGTCGGCCCGCTGGCTCTCGCTGGGCAGCGGCAACGCGTAGCCGCCGGGGTTGCCGCTCGGCGGCGGCGTGGACGACGTGGTCGGGCCGCCGGGCAGGTCGGGCCGGCCGGCGGAGCCGGTGTCGCCGACCCGGTCCAGGAAGCGGAGCAGCTCCACGGGGAACGGCATGACCAGCGTCGAGTTCTTCTCGGCGGCCACCTCGACGACTGTCTGCAGCAGTCGCAGCTGCAGCGCCGACGGGTCGTCGCTCATGGCGCGGGCCGCCTCGGCGAGCTTGCGGGACGCCTGGAACTCGCCGTCGGCGGCGATGATCCGCGCGCGCCGCTCGCGCTCGGCCTCGGCCTGCCGGGACATCGACCGCTTCATCGACTCGGGCAGCTGGATGTCCTTGACCTCGACCCGCTCGATGTGGATGCCCCACGGCTCCTGCGTCGGCTCGTCGATGATCAGCTGCAGCTCGGCGTTGATCCGCGCGCGGTCGGACAGCAGGTCGTCGAGGTCGCTCTGGCCGATGACCGACCGGAGCGAGGTCTGCGCGACCTGGCTGACGGCGTACAGGTAGTTCTGCACGTTGACGATCGCCTTGACCGCGTCGACGACGCGGAAGTAGACGACGGCGTCGACGCGCAGCGTGACGTTGTCGCGGGTGATGCCCTCCTGCGCCGGGACGCCCATCGTCACGATCTGCATGTTGACCTTCACCATGCGGTCGATCACCGGGATGATCACGCGCAGGCCGGGGTCGCGGACGTCGGGCTGCACCCGGCCGAGCCGGAATACCACACCGCGCTCGTACTGCTGCACGATCCGCAGCCCCATCGCGATGATGACGAGGACGAACAGCGCCACCGCGCCGACGACGAACTCCACTGCTACCCCCTCTCCGCGGCGACCGGCTGCACGTCGAGGATGAGTGCTTCCTGGTCGACCCCGGTGATCTCAACCTTAGTGCCGGCGCCGACCGGACCGTCCCAATCGACGGCGCGCGCCCGCCAGAGTGCGCCCTCGACGAGCACGTGCCCCTGCGGGTTCAGCGTGCTGCGGACCTCGCCGATCCGGCCGAGCAGCGCCCGGCCCATCTCGGCCGACTGCCCGCGCAACGCG
Source organism: Mycobacteriales bacterium (assembly GCA_035645255.1). Classification (GTDB taxonomy): domain Bacteria; phylum Actinomycetota; class Actinomycetes; order BP-191; family BP-191; genus DASQMY01. Next base: position 2,102 of record DASQMY010000184.1, on the reverse strand, counting down.
CGCAGCACGACGGTCATCACGACCGCGAAGAACACGAACAGCGCGAGGACAGCGAGCAGGATCACGCCCCAGGGCAGCCGCAGCGCCGGCCCGCGCGAGTGGAACAGGAACCACGACCCGGCCGCGAAGGCGACGAGTCCGCCGTACGTCGGCGGGCCGAGCGTGTTGCGCGCCACGTCGAACGTCATCGCCAGCAGCGCCGCCAGGACGACCACCAGCGACAGCGGGTTGAGCGGCAGCCCGACCAGCCCGTAAGCCGCGAGCGCGACGGTGAGCACGCCGGCGTAGCCGGCCGGCCCGAAGCCGGGCTGGAACACCTCGAACACCAGCATCATCACGCCGGCGAGCAGCAGCAGGTAGGCCAGTGTGGGCGCGACGAGGGTGTGGCGTACCCGCCGCACCAGACCCGGCGTCGCGAACCGGACGGTCACCTGCGTGGCGTCGATCTTCAGCGTACGGCCGTCCGCCTCCCGGCCGTCGAGCTGGCTCACCGCCTCGCGCAGGGTCGCGGCGGCGACCGGCTGGGAGCCGGAGGCAGCCTCGCGAAGCGCCGGCGCCACGACCGCCGCCTCGCGCTCGGTCAGCTCGTCGCGACCGCCCGGCTGCAGCGGCTCCGGGTCACCGATCTCGCCGTCGCTGCTGCTCAGCCGGACGTCGCCGACGTACCACAGCGCCGCGGCCAGGCCGCTGACCTTCGCATCGTCCGGCCCGACCCACGTCGCGATCGGCACCTTGGAGCTCGCCACCCGCTCGATCAACCGCACGTCGTCGACCTTGATCGACCCGGCGGAGTCGAGGCGCAGCAGCACCGCGAGGTGGCCTTCGCGCTCCGAGCGCTCGATCTCGTCGGCGATGTAGTCGGCGTACGCGGGTTCGATCGCGCCGGCGATCTGCACGATGTTGACGACGGCGGACCGGTCGGCCTGCGCCTCGGCGGGCGCGGGGAGCAGCGCGAGCAGACCGGCGCCGAGCACGGCGGTCAGCGCAGCACGCAGGAGCGCGCGGCGGCGCGAAGGGGTGGCGGGAGTCATCTCAGCGCGGAAGTGTACGGGCGGGCGGCGCCGCGACCGGCATCGGGCGGCGCGTCAGCCGCTGATCACGGTGCGCCCGCCACCGGCCGCCTTCGCCTGGTACAGCGCCGCGTCGGCCAGCTGCATCAGCCGGCCCGGCTCTGCCGCCCGGCCGGTGAGCGACGCGACGCCGGCGCTGAAGGCGATCCGCGCCGTCGACCGCCGCCGGTTGGCCGGATGGTTGAGCGTCGACCGGAGCCGGTCCACCACCTCGCGCGCGCCGTCGGGCGGCAGGCCGGAGAAGACGACCGCGAACTCGTCGCCGCCCCACCGACCCGCGACGTCGTTCGTGCGCAGGCCGCGGTTGAGCAGGTCGGCGATGTCGCAGAGCGCCGCATCGCCGGCCGGGTGCCCGAGGGTGTCGTTGAGCTGCTTGAACGAGTCGAGGTCGATCAGCACGAGGCACACCGCGCCCTCGGTACGACGGGCGCGTGCGGTCTCCCGCTCGAGCGCCTCCTCGAGGCCGCGCCGGTTGAGCAGACCGGTCAGCGGGTCGGTCCTGGCCAGCAGCTCCAGCTCGCGGCGCTGCGCCGCCTCGCCGTGCGCCGCGATCCACCAGACCAGCAGGTCCCACAGCTCGTCGGCGCGACCCGCCGCGACGCCGCCGCCGACCAGGCGGCCGAGCACCGCGGCGCGCGTCCAGGTGAGCTCGCGCAGGCGGGCCGGGGTGCGCAGGGCGGCCAGCCCGGCCGGGACCGCCGGTGGGGTGTGGGCAGGGTCCGGCAGCGCCGCGGCGGCCAGCAGCCACTGCGCCGCCTCGGCGGCGAGCGAACCGGCCGGGCGGGTCAGGTCGATCACGGGTAGCGGCAGCGCGATGGCGGGGCCGCGGCGGCGGGCGGTCACGCGAACAGGATGCTGCCTGGACGGCGGCTGCGCCGGGAGGTGACCCGCGCGTTGCGCGGGTAACCTCGGCTCCGTGCCCTTCTTCCCCGGCGTGCGCCTGCACGTCGTCACCGGCAAGGGCGGGACCGGCAAGACCACGGTCGCCGCTGCCCTTGCGCTCGCACTCGCCGACGACGGCAGCCGCGTGCT
>DASQMY010000183.1:0-5574 GCA_035645255.1 Mycobacteriales bacterium | reverse complement strand
GACCGGCTCCGTCGGGGCGTGCTCCGCGTGCAGCGACACCGCCCGCGAGCACGCCTCGCCGACGGCGAGCTTGACCTCGTCGATGACGGCGTCATCGACGCCGCAGCGCCGCGCGACGGCCGCGGCGATCAGCCGCGCGGTCCGCACGTGGGCCGGTAGGGCACCTATCTGCAGCTCGACCATGGGCATCCGCGCGGTCAGTCGGTCGCCGCGACGGCCTCTTCGACGCTCGCGTGGATCGGGAAGACCTTGGTCAGACCGGTGATGCGGAAGATCTTGAGGATGCGCTCCTGCGTGCAGACCAGGCGCAGCGAGCCCTCGTGGGCGCGGACCCGCTTCAGCCCGCCGACGAGGACGCCGAGACCCGTCGAGTCCAGGAAGTCGACGTTCTCCATGTCCACGATGAGGTGGTAGGCACCGCTCGACACGAGGTCGATGAGCTGCTCGCGCAGCTTCGGCGCCGTGTAGACGTCGATCTCGCCACCCACCACGACGACGGTGCGGTCGCCCTCGGTACGGGTCGACAGGGACAGGTCCACGCGCTCCTCCTGGTAGCTCTTCATCGAGTGGCAACGGTGACTGCGCCCGAAGGCATGCAGGCAGGGAGCCAGCCTGGGCCGACCCGGCCAGGCCTTACCCGGCGTGCTGCCGATCTAACCACGGCGTCACGCGGGGCCGGAGCCGCGGCGGAGGAGCCGCCGCGGCGTGCGAGACTCGACTGGACCATGGCTGATCCCGCCGCCCTGCTGCAAGGGCTCACCACCGGCCCGCGGTACGCCGGCCAGCTCGTCCACGTCGAGCACGTCCCCGCCCGCGCCGGCCGCCTGGCGGCCTGGCCCGGGTGGGTGGCGCCGCTGCTCGTCGACCGGGTCGGCCTCGACGGCATCAGCCGGCCCTACACGCACCAGGTCGCCGCGGCCGACGCCGCGCACGACGGCAGACACGTCGTACTCGCGACGGGGACGGCGTCCGGCAAGTCGCTCGCCTACCTGATGCCGGTGGTGACGGCTCTGATCGACGATCCGAAGGCGACCGCGCTGTACCTCTCGCCGACCAAGGCGCTCGCGACCGACCAGCTGCGCACGGTCCGCGGGCTGCGGGTGACCCAGGTGCGGGCGGCGACCTTCGACGGCGACACGCCGCCGGACGACCGTGACTGGGTCCGCGCGCACGCCAACCTGGTGCTGACCAACCCGGACATGCTGCACCGCAGCCTGCTCCCGGCCCACCCGCGCTGGGCCAGCTTCCTGCGCGGGCTGCGCTACGTCGTCGTCGACGAGTGCCACGGCTACCGCGGCGTCTTCGGCTCACACGTCGCCCATGTGCTGCGAAGGCTGCGCCGGGTCTGCGCCCGGTACGGCGCGTCGCCGGTCTTCGTGCTCGCGTCGGCGACCGTGTCCGACCCGGCGACGTCGGCGCGCCGGCTGGTCGGCGCGCCGGTCCTCGCCGTCGACGAGGACGGCTCGCCCCGCGGCGCCACCGAGTTCGCGCTGTGGGAGCCTCCGCCGGGTGACCCGGACGACGGCGCCGAGGGCGGTGCGCGCCGCTCGGCGCTGGCCGAGACCGCGGACCTGCTCACCGACCTGGTGGTCGAGGGCGTCCGGACGCTGGCGTTCGTGAGGTCGCGGCGCGGCGCGGAGATCGTCGCGCAGTCGGTGCGCCGCCATCTGCTCGAGGTCGACCGGTCGCTCGCCGACCGCGTCGCGGCCTACCGGGCCGGCTACCTCCCCGAGGAGCGGCGCGAGCTGGAGGCCGACCTGCAGAGCGGCCGGCTGCTCGGCGTCGCGGCGACCAACGCGCTGGAGCTGGGCGTGGATGTGAGCGGGCTGGACGCCGTACTGCTCGCCGGTTTCCCGGGGACGGTGGCCTCGGTCTGGCAGCAGGCCGGGCGGGCCGGCCGGCGTGGTGGCGGCGCGCTCGCGGTGTTCGTCGCCCGCGACGACCCGCTGGACAGCTACCTGGTGCACCACCCGGCGGCGCTCTTCGCGCGGCCGGTCGAGGCCACCGTCCTCGATCCGGACAACCCCTACGTGCTGGGGCCGCACCTGTGCGCCGCAGCCGCCGAGCTGCCGCTGACCGAGGGGGATCACGAGCTGTTCGGGCCGGCGACGCCCGAGGTGCTCGCCGACCTCGTCCGGCGCGGGCTGCTGCGCCACCGCCCGGCCGGCTGGTTCTGGACGCGGCGAGAGCGGGCGACCGACCTGGCGGACATCCGCGGGACGGGCGGGCCGCCGGTGCGCATCGTGGAGTCGGCGACCGGCCGGATGCTCGGCACGGTCGACGCGTCGGCCGCCCACGCGCAGGTCCACACCGGCGCGGTCTACCTGCACCAGGGCGACGCCTACGTCGTCGAGCAGCTGGTCATCGAGGACGACGTGGCGCTGGTGCGGGCGGACGAGCCCGACTACACGACGTCGGCGCGGGACGTCACCGACATCCGGGTCGTCGAGACGCTGCGGACGGTCGACTGGGGGGAGGCGTCGCTGCACTTCGGCGTCGTCGACGTGACAAACCAGGTCGTCGGCTACCTCCGCAAGCGCATCTACAGCGGCGAGGTGCTCGGCGAGGAGCCGCTCCTGCTGCCGCCGCGGGAGCTGCGGACACGCGCCGTCTGGTACACCGCGACGCCCGACCTGCTCGAGCGGTACGGCGTCCCATGGGCGACCGTTCCCGGCGCGGCGCACGCCGCGGAGCACGCCGGCATCGGGCTGCTCCCGCTGTTCGCCACGTGTGACCGCTGGGACATCGGCGGCGTGTCGACGGCGATGCACGAGGACACCGACCGGCCGACGGTCTTCATCTACGACGGGCATCCGGGTGGTGCGGGGTTCGCCGAGCGCGGGTTCACCGCGGGGATAGACCACCTCGCCGCGACCCGCAACGCGATCTCGGGGTGCGGGTGCGAGGCGGGCTGCCCGTCGTGCGTGCAGTCGCCCAAGTGCGGCAACGGCAACAACCCGCTCGACAAGGCCGCCGCGGTCCGGCTGCTCGACGCGGTTCTCGCCGCCGCCAGTGGGGTACACCCGCGAGGACAGCCTCAAGCCGCACGGAGGTAAGCCGAATGGTGCTCCTAGGACTGCTGCTCCTCGCAGCCGGCGTAACAACCGCGATCGCGGTCGCGACAGAGAACACGGACCAGACCCGCTTCGACATGTTCGGCCAGACGGTCGAGGACGTCACGATGGGGGGCCTGTTCCTCATCGGCTGCGCCGTCGGCGCCGCCTCTCTGCTCGGCCTCTGGATGATCGCTGCCGGACTCAAGCGGGCCCGGCTCCGCCGGGCGCAGAACCGGCACGTGGTGACGCAGACCCGCACGCGGGCCGAGGAGCTGGAGGACGAGAACAACGCCCTGCGCGCCAGGCTCGAGCGGGCGGACTCCACCCGGGTCATGACGGCGAGCTCCCCAGGCAGCTACGACTACGACAGGGACGTGCACCGCGACCGCGACCAGGACACCGCGTTCACCCGTGACCGCGACCACGACGGTGTCGCCGACCGCTCCGAGGGCGACACCGAGCGGACTGCCACCATGGAACCGGTGCGCGACGACGGCGGCTTCGGGCGCGACCGCGACCACGACGGTGTCGCCGACCGCGAGGCGACGCCGTACGCCGACCGGTCCGCCGGCACCACCAGCAGCGGGGCGGTCTACCCGGCCGAGCCTGGGCGCGACGACTCGGTGCGCGAGGAGACCGCGCAGCACGGCCGGCGGCCAGGCCTGCTGGGCCGCGACCGCTGACGGCTCCAGCCCTGGCGACACCTCGACGCCCGTCCCCACCGGGGGCGGGCGTCGTCTCGTACCAGGGACGGGGCTCAGGCCGGGCCGGCGCGCGCGCTTGCGGTCGCGGTGGCGCGCCGCCCGAGCAGGCCGCGGAACTCGACGGTGACCGAGACGTCGACCACCTCGCCGGTGGCGGTGCAAGTGGACAGCCGGCCGCCGTTGCGCGCGGCGACCGATGCCGCAACGGCGCACGGCGCGCCGGCGCGGCCGGCCGGCATCTGGATCGCCGCAGCCGCGGCGAGCGCTGCGAGGTCGGCCGCTGTCACTGCGCGCGTGTGCTGTACCAACACGCCGGCCAGGGCGAGGACCGCGCCGCCGACGACCAGCACGACGGTGATCAGGCTGACGACCCAGACGGTCGCCGACCCGCGGTCGCGGCCAACCCCGGCACGTCGTGCCAACCGGCTCGGTGATCGGTGCAGCGTCACGGCGGATGGCGGGGGCTGCCCGCGGGGTCGCCGTCGACGCTTGCGGCGCCGGCTGGTTCGGCGATCGCGGAGGCCGTCGCACTGACGACGTGGGCGGGCAGCAGCCCGCCGGCGACCTCGCTGCGGACGACCACTGTCACCTGGTCACCGGCCCGAGTGACCGAGAGCGTCGCGCCGCGACCGACGGCCCGGGCCGTCCGCTCGGCCGCTGCGGCGGCGTCCTCGCCGCGGGCGAGCGCGATCGCCGCTGCCCGGGCCGCTGAGACGCACCTGAGCTGGGTGACGCCGACCGTCACGCCCCAGAGCACCAACGCGAGCACCGCGACGAGCGCCGGCAGCGCCATGGCCGTCTCCGCGGACACCATCCCGGTGTCGCGCGGACACGGTGCGCCGCCCGCCGGATTCGTGGCGCCGTCGGCGGTACGCGAGAATCGGTGCGGAGGTCGTGACCGATGCCTGGCAACACCGAACTGCCGCTGGCGCAGGCGGCCGCGCCGCCGGGCGAGGACCGCGCGCCCGACGCCGGCAACCAGTGGTGGCGCAACCTCGCGTTCGTCCTTGTCCTGGTGCTGCTGGCCCGCTTCAGCCTGTACTTCCTCACGCTCGTCGGCATGGTCATCTTCTTCAGCGACCAGCGGCGCAACCGCTACACGCGGCTCGGCGGAACCATCCTGATGGCCTGGTGGCTGCTGACCTGGTCGTGGTCGGCTGCGCCGCCGATCATCGCCGCCGGTCTCCTCGTCGCCGCCGCAGTGGCGTTCGTGGCAGCCGTCCGCAGCGAGCAGCATCGCCGGTGGGCGGCCACGCGCAACGCCGCGCTGGCGGTGGTCGCCGGGTTGCTCGCCGTCCTGAACTTCGTGCCCTGGGGGCTCCGCGAGCCGGTCGTCGACCGTGGTGAAGCACTGCAGATCGCGCTTGCCAACCGGCGGGGGACCGTCGTGCCGACCGACGCCCAGATCGTGCCGACGCGCGAGCGCTTCACGCAGCGGCCGGTCTACGCGGTGCTGCTGTTCGAACGCAACGGCGACAAGCTGACCGCCGACCGGGAGCCGTGCTTCCGGCGGCTGGACACCCACATCGTCGACGGGATCACCGGCGCGGCCGACCCCAGCAGCGCCGCCCAGTGGATCACCCTCGACCCGCTTCTCGACCCGACCGCCGACGAGGTGGCCGAGGCGAGGGAGCGCGACGGCTTCTGCCTGCGCGTGCCTCGCGGCATCAGCACGCAGGTGGTCCCCGTCGCTCCCTCGCCCTGACACGGTCAGAAGGCCGTGTTGAGCGCCCGGCCGATCACCTTCGTCAGCCAGCTGACCACCTGGGTGCTCGTCACCACCTTGTAGAGGATCCCGCCGAACCCCGCGGCGG
>DASQMY010000182.1:0-7899 GCA_035645255.1 Mycobacteriales bacterium | reverse complement strand
ACTGCCCAGGCGTCCATCAGGTGCCGGGGTTGTTGTCCTCTGTCGAGGCGCCGTCGTTGGAGACCCGCTCGTTGAGCAGCTGGTAGCGCTCGATCGCCTGCGACACCACCTCGGCCTTGTTCTCGCCGCGCTGGGCGAGCGCACCCTCGGGCGTGGGCGGGCGCGCCGAACGCCGTGTGTTGCCGCGGAAACCGGGGGCCACGCGGGGGCGAGCTGTCGAATTATCTCCGCCGGTGCGCGGGCGGCGGCAAGTGGGGGAGATCCGTCTGGACCAAAACCACCCACTGCTCGTCGCCGGCCCGACATTCGCATCGCAGCCGTAGCGTGCCGCCGAGAACGGCCCGGTGCGATTGGGAACCACGTCGCGGCTTCCGCCGAGGCGCAATGGCCCGACGTCGATCCCGGCCCGGTTCCACTCGTGAGGCTCGAGAACGGCGTCAGCGCGACCACGTTGTGGCGTCCTTCGTGCATCGGCGCCATGACGACCTCGATCATGACCGCCTCAAGATCGACCGACCCTTGATTGACGATCCGAATGCCCGGACCCATGGCGAGCAGCTGCACGATGGACGCGCCAAGCGACGGTGTACGCGCGCGGTGATCCGCGCCGATCGCAGATTCGGCAGACCTGCGGGAGTCTCGTGCGCTGCGCGCGGCGAGTCCGACGCTAAATGCCGAGACGGGAACGCCGCGACGGACATGGCTCGCACGCCGGTGATTGCGCCCCAGAGTTGCTCCACCACTCGACGCCACGCATACGTCGCCCTCGCTCAGCCGATAGTGCTCGCCAGTGAAACTCTCCCGTTCACGATCGCAGCGTGCGGAGGCAGCGGTCCGGAGTCAGGCGGCGTGTGCCGTGGATCTTCGCCGGCTGCCGCGGGAAGGGGTCAGGGATGCCCGTGGGGCCGTCTCCGGGCCGTGCGACAGTGATTGTCACCGACCACAGTTGAACTCTTGGCACATGAACCGCAGGTCAGCGGCCCGCCGGCCACCGTTGCTGCAGGTAGCCGGTGTGGGTGAGTTCCCGGCGTACAGGCCGACTCATCCGCTCTGTAGGCGACCGGAGCAGCTGAGTCTCGAGTCGAGGCAGATGAGCGAGCAGGGTTGGCACGCGTTCCCCGCGCGGAGGGCGTCGACGACTGGCTGGCGCTGCTCACGGTGGCGGACGATCGTCTCAGCGTGGGGCTCCACCCGCGGTGTCCTCCGGCTGGAGGAGCGGCACATCGCCCTCGCCCGCGCAGTCTCCGCGACCGCTCGCACGCACGGTGCGGTCCCGGACCGCTCGGCCACCGATCGACCGTGTGGATGCAGGAACTCAGCCCGGACAAGCCGCTCCGGCACGCGATGCACGTCGACGTCTCCGTCGCCCGCGAGCATGCCGAGGCGCGCGTGGCAGCGGCGATCGCCGCAGGCGGCCGCGTCGTAGACGACACCAGCGCTCCAGAGGGCTGGATCCTCGCCGACCGCGCCGGCAACCGGGTCTGTATTGCCTGACCTCTTGACGCGGTGGGCCACCGCCTCCATCCTCCTACCCATGTTAGAGGTGCCTAATCGAGATAGGCAAACCGAACGCCGTGAGGCAACCCGCCGGGAGATTGTCGCTGCGGCGTGGGCCGTGGCCCGCGAACAGGGGTTGGCACAGCTCACCCTGCGCGACGTCGCTGAGCGGGTCGGCATGCGCGCGCCGTCGCTCTACAGCCATTTCGACTCCAAGAACGCGATCTACGACGCGATGTTCGAGGACGCGTGGTGGAGCTACGAGGCCCACGCGGCCGAGCAGCACGCGAGCCTGTCCGAGCACCCGCGCACGGCGGCGAAGCAGGTCGCGCGGTACTTCTTCGAGTTCGCTACGGCGGACCTGGCGCGCTACCAGCTGATGAACCAGCGCACCATCCCGGGCTTCGAGCCGAGCCCCGGGGCGTACGCACCCGCAGTACGCGCCTACACCATGGGCCGGGAGATCCTCCGCGGGCTCGGCGTCGACCGGCAGGACGACGTGGACATCTGGGTCAGCCTCGTCGGCGGCATGGTCGACCAGCACCTGGCCAACGACCCCGGCGGACAGCGGTTCTCCCGACTGCTCGACCGTGCAGTCGACATGTGGGCCGACCACGTCGGCCTCCCCCCCGAGAGATCCTCACGGAGAAAGTCAGGCGATCGGACATGACCACAGACACGCAGGAGAAGACCCGGCAGGGTGCTCCGCGCCGCTCGCGCCTGGACCGGCGCGTCGCGATGCGTCTCGCCGCGACCGAGTACGACCGGGTGGCGGACGCCGTCGCAGCCATCCCGGCCGACCGGTGGAGCCGGCCGACGGACTGCCCCGACTGGGACGTCCGCCAGCTGGTCTGCCACGTCGTGGGCATGAGCGAGATGGTGGCGAGCATCCGCGAGGGCGCGAGGCAGCAGAAGCTCGCCGGCGCCCGCGCGAAGGTTGAGGGCGGCGCGCTCGTCGACGCGATGACCGCGCTGCAGGTGGCCGAGAAGGCGGACTGGTCCGCGCAACAGCTCGTGGATCGGGCGCGTGCCGTAGCACCACGCGCCGCCCGAGGCCGGCGGTTGACGCCGTTCTTCATCCGCCGCAGGGCATCGCCGGATCCCCAGCTGGTCAACGGCAACCCCGAGGTCTGGTCGCTCGGCTACCTCATCGACACGATCCTCACTCGTGACTCGTGGATGCACCGCGTCGACCTCGCGCGGGCGACCGGCATCCCACTGCAGCTCACGGCGAAGCACGACGGCACACTCGTCGCGGACGTCGTGGCGGAGTGGGCGGAGCGGCACGGCGCGCCGTACGACCTGACCTTGACCGGCCCGGCCGGCGGGCGCTGGACCGGCACCGGCGAGGCCATCGAGCTGGATGCCGTGGAGTTCTGCCGGGTCGTGTCCGGTCGCGGCGAGGCGGCCGGGCTGCTGCGGACTCAGGTGCCCTTCTGAGCGCGAGCAGCCCTACTGCGTGACGACCATCCGGGCGGACGAGGCGTCGACGTCGAGGGCCAGCACCCACTGGCTGCCCGGCTCGCGCTTGGCGCGGTACATCGCCGCATCGGCTTCGCGGACGAGCGCGTCAGGGTCGTGGGCCGTCAAGTCGGTGACCGCGACTCCGATGCTGACAGTGACGTCCAAGTCCTCGCCACCGACCGACAGCCCTCGTCGCAGCCAGCTGACGAGGCGTTCGGCTACGGCGCACGCGTCGTCGCTGCCGGCCAGGTCCTCGCAGACGACGACGAACTCGTCTCCGCCGAAGCGCGCGAGCGTGTCGCTCGGCCGGAGCGCCTCCTTCATCCGCTGCGCGAGCGCGATGAGCAGCTGGTCGCCCGCCTGGTGGCCGCGCTCGTCGTTCACCCGCTTGAAGTCGTCGACGTCGACGAAGAGCACTGCCACGACGCCGGGCTGCCGGTCCAGCCGGGTGATCGCGCTGCCCAGGCGGTCGCGCATCACCGCGCGGTTGGCCAGCCCGGTCAGCCAGTCGCTGCGTCCTGACCTGCGGAGCGACAGGACGGCCGCGGCCAGCCGGGCCTGGTGCCGCAGCAGTGCGAGCTCCTCCGGCCCGAACAGCCGCGGCACCGTGTCGAACACCGACACCGCGCCGAGCACCACGCCGCCGTCGACGAGCGGCTCACCGGCGTAGGCCAGCACGGCACCCGACTCGACCAGTGGGTTGTGCGCGTACGTCGGGTGGCGGGACGCGTCCGGCACGACGAGCGCCGCACCGGTCTCGACGACCTCGGCGCAGAAGGACAGTCGGTCGGTCACCGTCGCGCCGGCGCTGCCTCCGGCGCCCGTCTCCGCGGGGTAGGTCTGCACCCCGGGTGTCACGATGTCGACGACGGCGAGCGGCACCCGGAGCGCGATGCGCAGCGTCGCGACGACGGCGTCCAGGTCGGGGTCGCTGAAGCGGCCTGGGCGGGCGGCGTCGGCCACCACCGCGAGCCGAACCGGGTCAGGCACCCCGACGAGGGGGCGGCCGGCCGGGTCATGGGCGGGCCAGAGAACGGAACTCATCCAGGAATCCTCCTGGCACCAGTGATAGCACGCGGGCCGGGAGCGCGCGACGCAAACCAGGGAATGTTTGACCGCGCAATGAGCACGCCATGACCGCGCCGCAGACGCGAGGTCAGGCAGAGGCCGCCGAGGGGTCAGGGGCCAGGTACAACGTCGCCACCGGCTCGCCGCGCATCCGGCGTTCGAGGTCGAGGATGTAGGACGCCTGGATCTGGATGACGAGCCGCGCCTCGACCAGCTGGTGAGTCAGCGTCTCGTTGTGGCGGCGGATCCCGACGATGCGGTCGTCAACGGTCATGACAGACCTATCGGCGCGGGCGAGGCAAAGCCGTAGCGCCCCACGGACGCGCTCAGTCCGGCGGTTCGGTCACGAAGTCGATCAGCCGCTCGACAGCGCCGAGCAGCGGCGTCTCGAGGTCGGCGTAGGTCCGGACGGACGACAGGATCCGCCGCCACAGCTGCGGCGGGTCGGCGACGCCGAGCGCATCGCAGACGCCCTGCTTCCAGTCCTGGCCGAGCGGGACCACCGGCCAGGCGGGGATGCTGATCGCCGCCGGCTTCACGGCCTGCCACACGTCGACGTACGGATGCCCGACGACGAGCAGGTGCGGGTGCCGGACCGCGCCGACGATCCGGCTCTCCTTGGACCGCGGCACCAGATGGTCCACGAGCACGCCGAGGCGCCGGCCGGGCGCCGGGTCGAACTCGCGCACGACGCCGGCCAGGTCGTCGATGCCGTGCAGGGGTTCGACGACGACACCCTCGCCGCGCAGGTCGTCGCCCCACACCTTCTCCACCAGCTCGGCGTCATGCCTGCCCTCCACGTAGATCCGGCTGGGCAGGGCCACCCGCGCCCGCGCGGCCGGCCCGGCGATCGAGCCGGACGCGGTACGGCGGACCGCTGCGGCCGCCGCCGGCACCCGGACCAGCGTGACCGGCTCGCCGTCGATGAGGAACGCGCCTGGGACGAGCGGCAGCGTGCGTCGGCGGTCACCGCGCCCGAGCAGGGTGACGACGTCCTTCTCCACCGCCACGATCTCGCCGGTGAACCCGGTCGCGGCGTCCTCGACGACCTCCCCGATCGCCGCGGGCACCTCCCGGACGACGCGCTTCGGGCGCCATTCGCCGGCGAGGACGTCGCTTCCGTAGTCGGGGCTGCGCATGCTCCGAACGCTAGCCCGCCGCGGCCGGCCGGAGGATGCGACGCGGCGGTGACCAGGACGCAAATGCGGTGGTCCGGGCCGCCAGGCGGGATGATGGCCACGCTCCCTGCCGCCGCAACCGGAAGCTCTGGGTTGAAGCTCGACGACAAGGGCCGCTTCTTCGACTACGTGTCGGACTGCGGCCGCCCGCTCGTGCGCACGGCCTACCTACTCACCGACGACTGGGACGAGGCCGAGGCGCTGTTGGAGCGCGCGCTCGCGCGGACGTACCTGGGCTGGCGCCGCGCCGAGCACAACGACCCGATCGGCCACACGCTCACCGGTGTGGCGCACGCCTACTTCCGGCGGGCGCGCGGCCCGGCCGGCGGGACGGCCGGCGCCCCCGCGACCGGCAGCGTGACCTGGCGAGCCGTGCAGTCGCTGCCGGCCGAGCAGCGGGTCGCCGTCGTGCTGCGGATCTTCAACGGCATGTCGACGGCCGAGATCGGCGACATCCTCCGCACGTCGGAGGACAACGCCGAGCAGGTGCTGATCGCTTCCGCGGACCGGCTGCGGATCGCACTGGAGCGGCAGCCGGCCGCCGACGGGCGCTCGCTGGAGAAGGTGCTGGCCGACGAGATGGACGACCGGGTGACGACATTGCCGCCGGCGCCGTCGCGCTCGGTGCTGGCCGAGGAGCGCGCCAAGCGAATGCTCCGGCTGCGGCTGCTCGCGGTGGCGCTCGCCGCAGCGGTCGCCGTACCGGTGGCGCTGTGGGCGCTCGGCGCACTCGCTGGTGACGACGACGGCGCGCCGCGGGTGACCGGCCCGGCGACGAGCAGCCGCCCGGCGAGCGCCAGCCGCACCAGCGATCGTTCGTCCAGACCCTCGGCCGACCAGCCGGCCGCCCCGGCGACGCCGTCGGTCCCGGCGCCGGCCGCCAGGACCGAGACCCGCAGCCACCCGGCGCCGAAGGGCCGACTGGCCGCCCCGTTGCTCGTCGGCCGGCGGCTGATCGATCTCAGCGACGGTGAGCCGCGCACGGTGGCGACGCTCGGCGGGGATGAGAGCACCGTGCTGCGCGCCGGGTCGTCGTACGTCGCGCGCTCCGGTCCGGTGCGCGAGCCGGCCGCACTGGTCGTGGTGACCGACGACGGCGAGCGCGCGCAGATCGCGCGTTCGACCGGGTCGGTGGCGGTCAACGGCGCGGGTGACCGCGTCGCCTACACCGAGGTCGACCCCGACGGGGTGACCGTCCGGGTGGTGCTCGGCGACCTCGACGGCGGTCAGCAGCAGCGGATCGACGCGCAGTTCGACTCGACAGCTGTCCGCGGGTTCGTTGGCGACGCCGTACTGCTCAGTCATCTCGACAGCGGCGACGAGGTCGCCCGGCGGTGGAACCCCGTCGCCAACGAGTTCACCACCCTGGCGAACAGGTACGGCGCGGTGCTCGCGGTGCAGCCGGCCGGCAAGCTCGCGGTCCTGCGGGAGGCGGGCGGCGACTGCACGGTGGTGGCGTTCATCGAGTTCGGCACCGTGCGCCCCCGCGGTCGGGACTGCGACCGGGACATCACCCGTGCGGCCATCTCCCCGGACCGCGAGCGCGTCGCCGTAGCAGCGGACGGCGCGGTCGTCGTCCTCCACGTCCGGGAGGGGCTGCCGGTCTCGGCGACCCTCCGGGTGGACGGCGCAGTGCTCGACGTCGCGTGGACGGCCGATGACGCGCTCGCCGTCGTCACCGCGACCGGCGACGGCGCCGACGCCACGGTGCACGAGTGCAACGTGGCGACCAGGGAGTGCACGGACGTCTGGGCGCCGGGTACGCCGGCCGTACGGCTGGTCGGCTGACCGCCGACGTCCGAAATTCGTCTGCGCCGTCGGCCGCACGGGATGATGACCGCAACGCCCACGCCGCGAACGGGAAGCCCGTGTGAACCTCGCCGACAAGGACACCTTCGCCGACTACGTCGCGCACTGCGCGCAGCCCCTGGTCCGCACGGCGTACCTCCTGACCGACAGCTGGCCGGAAGCCGAGCAGCTCGTCGAGGCCTCGCTGATGCAGACCTACCGGCACTGGCGGGCGGTCCGGGACGCGGACCCCACCGGGCACACCCTGTCCGGTGTGGTCAAGGGCTACCTCCACCGGCGGCAGCACTTCGCGGACCACCCGTTCGGCGGCGCCAGCAGCCCGACGTGGCGGGCCGTCCAGTCGCTGCCGCCGGACGAGCGCGTCGGCGTCGTGCTGCGCGTCTTCAACCGGGTGCCGACACCGAAGATCGCCGAGCTGCTCGACACGACCGAGCACGACGCGGAGGAGGTCATGATCTCCGCGGCGGACCAGCTCAGGTCCGCGCTCGCCAGGGAGCCGCTGGCCGGCCGGCCGCTGGAAGGCGTCCTCGCCGAGGAGATGGACGACCGCGTGGCGCACGCGGCCATCGCACCCGCGCGCTTCGCCGCGGTAGCGCAGCGCGCCGACCGGGATCAGCGGCGGCGCCTCGTGCCGGCCGCGCTCGGGCTCGTCCTCGCTGTGCCGCTCGTCGTGTGGGCGCTCTCGGCGCTCCGGGGCGGCGACGACACGAGTGCCGCGCCGGTCACCCGGTCGAGCGGTGCAGCGGCAACCTCCGCCACGCGGAGCCCGTCGCCGACCGAGGCGGAGTCGCCGTCGCCGACCGCTCCGCCGTCCCCGAGCCCGGCGGGACCGCCCGCTCCGAAGGGGCGGCTCACCGTGCCGGTGCTGGTCGGCAGCCGGATC
>DASQMY010000181.1:0-11666 GCA_035645255.1 Mycobacteriales bacterium | reverse complement strand
CTCTGGTCAGCAGACGGAAACGGAGCCGGTGCGGCCAACCGCGACAGGCTCCGTTGCGAACAGGATAACCCGAGGCTCACTGCCGGCGGACGGCGGAGTACAGCCGGGAGACGGCACCGGCGAGAGCGGGCCACGAGTACTTCGCGAGCGCATCCGCCCTCGCCAGGGCACCGCGACGGGCGACCTCCGCCGGGTCGGCGGCGATGTCCAGGATCGCGGTGGTGAGCGCCCCGCGGTCGTCCGGCGGCACCAGCCAGCCGGTGCTGCCGTCCGCGACGATCTCGCGCGGCCCGAACGCGTCGACGGCGAGTGCCGGCAGCCCGCACGCCATCCCCTCGACCAGCACCTGGCCGAACTGCTCGCGCACCGACGGCAGCACGACGACGTCGGAGGCGGCGAAGAAGTCCGGCAGCAGGTCGTGACCGTGCCAGCCTGCGATGAAGACGTCCTCCGCACCCGACCTGGCCACGGCGTCCGCCGGGTGCTCGCCCTCCCACTCGCCGGGGAACCCGCCGAGCAGCACGAGCGGCAGCCGTCCGCCGTACGCCGACCGTGCGGCCGCGTGCGCCTCGATCAGCAGACCGACCCGCTTCACCTCGGTGTAGCGGCCGACGTAGAGCAGCGTCGGCGCCGGACCGCTGAACGCCGACAGGTCCGACTCGGCGTACCCGATGCTGCCCGGGTCCCCTCCGGGCAGCCAGCCCTGCGGGGCGTCGACCAGGTGCCGCCGCCAGTGCGCCACCCGGTCGATCTCGCGCGGCCGGAAACCGACCGGGTCGAAGCCGTTGGGCACCTGGACGCACCGGCCGGCCGGCACCCCGAGCAGGTCGGCCACCCGCGCCGCCTGGCTGCCCGACAGCAGGAGCAGCCGCGCGCAGCCGGCCGCCCAGCCCCGCAGGCGCTCCGCCCACGCGGCGGCATGCGTCCAGCCGGGCGGCGGACCCGATGCGATCGCCTCGAGCATGAGCAGCTCGGTGCCGTGGATGTGGCCGATGACCGGCACGTCGGGGGCGACCCGCCGGGCCGCCTCGTTGAGCGGCGTCAGATGGTTGAGGTGCAGCACGTCGGCGCTGCCGGCGTCCGCGGCGGCCAGCTCGCGCGACCATGCTGCCACCTGGTGCTCATAGGTCCGGTCGTCGACGGCCGCGAACACCCGGTCCGGTGAGCCCGGGCGGTCCTCGAACGACGGGTGCAGCGGCGGGTCGGCCAGCAGCGGCTCCGCTGCCGTGAGCGCAGCTGACATGTCCACCGGCCGGACGTCGAGCCCGGTGAAGAACGCGGCCGCGTCGGCGTGGCTCTCCGCCGTCCGAACCGAGCCGCTGACCACCGTGACGTCCCATCCATGGGCCGGCAGCTCGCGGGCGAGTGCGCGCGTCACGTGCGCGGACCCGCCGCGCGGGAAGAACAGCAGCCCGAGCACCGCTCGGGGGCGCCTCGTCGTCATCGGGGCGAACCTAGCAGCGCGCGCGGCTACGCTGGCCGCATGGCCGAGCCAAGCGTCCCCCAGCTCGAGAGCGACACCCCCGCCAAGCAGCCCGCTCTCGTCGAGATGCTCGGCGGCCGGCAGGGCGTGATCGACAGCGTGATCCCGGTGACGGTCTTCGTCGCGGTCAACGCGGCGACGCGCGACGTCACGACGTCAGCGCTCGCGGCCGTGGGGTCCAGCCTGGTCCTCGTCGTCGTCCGGCTGCTCCGGCACGAGCCGCTCAAGCACGTCTTCTCCGGTGTGCTCGGTGTCGGCATCTCGGCGATCATCGCGATCCGCATGGGCAGCGCGAAAGGTTTCTTCCTGCCGGGCATCGTGTCCAACGCGGTCTACCTCGCGCTCTTCGTCGGCTCGGTGCTGCTGCGCAAGCCGATCGTGGGCTTCCTGATCCGGCAGATCAGCGACAAGCCGGCGGCCTGGCACGACAACCCACGGGTCCGGCGCGCCTACGCCGAGGCGACCCTCGGCTGGGCGGGCGTCTTCGCCACCCGGGTGCTCGTCGTCGGCTACTTCGCGCTGCAGGACAAGACCCTCTCCGCCGGCATCTCCAAGATCCTGCTCGGTCCGGTGCTCTACGTCATCGCGCTGCTGGCGACGATGCCTTACATCAAGTGGCGGACGAGAGGACTGGAACCGGCCGCTCTCGCCCCTGTGGTGGAGGACGAAACCCTCGTCTGACCGAACGGCGTCGCCCGGAGGTTCCGGCCCAAGCCTCCGGGGAACGACGGCCAATACGGGAGTCGGAGTCGGAGGGGATCAGCTCGTGCAGATCAACATGCGGCTCAACCTGCCGACGGACGAGGCGAGCATCCCCGCCGTACGGCACATCTGCGCGCAGGCACTGACCGAGATCGCCACGTTGCCCGACTGCATCCACGACATCGAGGTCGCGCTGACCGAGGCGTGCGCCAACGTCGTCGAGCACTCCGGGGGTGACACCGACTACTCGGTGGAGGTGACGATCGACGACGCCCGGTGCGTGATCAGGGTCTACGACAACGGGCCCGGCTTCGAGTCCGGCGAGGTCTCCGCGTCCACGGCCGACCCGACGTCGGAGGGCGGCCGCGGCGTCAACCTCATGCGGGCGCTGGTCGACCGCGTGCGGTTCGAGTCCGAGCCCGAGGACGGCACGGTCGTCAGCCTGGAGAAGGAGCTGCGGTTCGAGCAGTCCCGACTCGTGGCGGCGGCCGCCCCGGACGAGGCACACTGATAGGGGCCAGCCGACTGAGGACGGTGGGACGACACAGACGGTGACTAGCGCCGAGCTCCGACCGGCGCCGCTTCAGCTCCTGCTCGACTCGTTCGTCGCCATCGCGGCGGAGACCGACACCGACGCCATCCTGGAGCAGGCGGTCGACCTCGCGCGCCTGTCGACGCAGGCGAGGTACGGCGCCGCCGCGGTCGCCGACGGCACCCGGATCACCCACTTCGTCCACCAGGGCCTCTCCGCCAGCCAGGCGGCCGCGCTGCCCCCGCCGCCGGAGGGCGCCGGGCTGCTCGGTGCGGTCCTCGACGGCAAGGCGCCGATCCGGCTCGACCGGCTGCTGGCGGACGACCGGGCGACCAGCTGTCCCGTCCGCGTGCCGATGGCGGCGTTCCTCGGCGTCCCGCTGATGTACGAGCACGAGGTGCTGGGCGCGCTGTACCTGACCAAGGGGCCGGGCGAGGGCACGTTCTCGGAGAGCGACGAGCTGTTCATCGAGGCGCTCGCCCGGCAGACCGCGGTGGCGCTCGCCGCCGGCCGGCTGCTGCAGGACCGCGACCGGGAGATCACCGAGCGCAAGCGCGCGGCGGTCTTCGTCCGGCTGCTGCAGGAGGTCGCGATGGCCGCCAACTCGGCGAAGTCGCTCGAGGAGGCGCTCCGGTTCACGCTGCACGAGGTGTGCACCCAGGTCGGCTGGCCGGTCGGCCACGTCTACCTGTTCGACGAGGTGCGCGATGCGCTGGTGCCGACGTCGATCTGGCACTTCGACGAGCCCGACCGGTTCGCGACGTTCCGGCGGGTCACCGAGCGGACCGTGCTGCCCAGCGGACTGGGGCTTCCGGGCCGGGTCCATCTGACCGGCCGACCCGACTGGATCTACGACGTGACGGTCGAGCCGGGCCAGCCGAAGGCGCTGTCCGGTGAGGGGATCGGCGTGCGTGGCGCGTTCGCCTTCCCGGTCGCCGCGGCGCACGAGGTCGTCGCCGTGCTCGAGTTCTACTCGCCCGACACCGCCGAGCCCGACGACGAGCTGCTCCGGCTGATGGGCAACGTCGGCACGCAGCTCGGCCGGGTCGTCGAGCGCGTCCGCGCGCAGCAGGCCCTCCAGCGGTACGCCGGTGAGCTGGAGACCGCCAACGCCGACCTGCAGGTGCTGAGCGAGCTCAAGAGCGACTTCCTCGCGACCGTGTCGCACGAGCTGCTGACCCCGCTCACGCCGATCCTCGGCTTCGCCTCGCTGCTGACCCGCCAGTGGGAAGGGCTCAAGGACGAGCAGAAGCGGCAGTTCGCCGAGGAGATCGAGACCAAGGCCCGCTCGCTCGCCGAGCTGATCGACGAGGTGCTGATCATGGCTCGGCTCGAGGGCCGGACGATGCAGGTACGCCGGCAGCCGACCAGGCTGCGCGACGTCGCGGAGCGCGCCGCGCGCCAGCTGCCCGCGTCCGACGTCGCGATCGAGGTCGACGTCCCGGACGACTGCTACGTCCTCGCGGACCCGGACCAGGTGCAGCGCATCGTGCACGTCTTCCTCGACAACGCGCTCAAGTACGGCCGCTCGCCCGCGGTGGTGACCGCGCGGCTCGTCGGCGAGTGCGTGGAGGTGTGCGTGACCGACGCCGGCGACGGCGTACCGCCTGAGTTCGAGCCGTTCCTGTTCGAGAAGTTCAGCCAGGCCTCGACCGGCTCGACCCGGACGGCGCGCGGGCTCGGGCTCGGGCTGTCCGTCGCGCGCGGGCTCGCCCGGCTGCAGGACGGCGAGGTGTGGTACGAGCGGACCGACGCCGGCGGGGCGCTGTTCGGACTACGGCTCCCCGGCGCGGGCTGAGCGGGCGTCCTGGTCGGGCAGCGTCATCCGGGTGCCCTCCCTGGTCTCCAGGCCGACCGCAGCCCGCAGCTCGACCACGTGGTCGGCGGAGATCCGCCCGGACTGGCCGAGCTCGGCGAGCGCGCTCGCGATCGTGTTCAGCTTCCGGTGCACGGCCTGGTCGCTGCGCCGCTGCATGTTCTCCAGGATCGCCACCAGCAGCAGCGTCACGACGGACATGACGAGTGCGCCCGTCCACAGCCACGTGTCGCCGAAACCGCGGACGAGACCGACGACCACCCACAGGGCGATGGCGCCGAGGCACAGCAGGAAGAACGGCTCGCGCCCCACCACCCGCGCGGCGGCGTCGGCGATGTTGTCGAACCGGTGGCGCTCGGTGACGACCTCCGACGGGCGGTGCACGTCGATCTGGTCGTCGAGCAGGTCCATGCCGACCTGCTCGTCGCGCTTCGCTGCCATCGTCCTCGCCGGTTTGCCGTCGGAACAAGCGGAAGGGGCGGCCGAGGCCGCCCCTTCCATGATGCCGGTGCTGGCTAGATCGTGCTCGTCCGGTCGCGCTCGCGGTCGTGCTCGACGTAGTCCTTCTCCATCATCGCGACAGCCACCAGGACGGCGCCGGTCACGAGGTGCAGGATGTTGTCGGCGCCGTTGAGGTTGAGGATGTTGGCGTCGTTGTCCTCGGCTGCGATGAAGAAGCCGATGAGAGCCACCAGCAGGTACGTCCCGCCGATCGCGAGGTTCATCGACCGCGCGGGGCGGTATCCGGCGCGGGCGGCCCCGAGCAGGGCGAGTCCGATGAGCAGGTGCACGATGTTGTGCAGGTGGTTGACCGCGAACCCGAACACGTTGTCGTCGAAGTCCCGACCAGCGAACCCGGCCTCGTCGACCATGAAGAACCCGAGGATGCCGACCAACGTGTAGATCGCTCCGAGTCCGTACGCCACAGCCCTGTTACGGGACATTCCTACCTCCATGATGACGAGCGCTGGTGCGCTCGAACGACGGCCGTCTGAATAGGTTTCGTGCCTGCGGCCGCGCCGGATTCTTGCTCGCGGCTCGAATTTCCAAACCAGGACGATCAAGAGTTCGGCGCGGCGACACCGGCTTTGCCCGATGCGGTCGGGGGTAGTTAGCCGACGCGGACGGCTCGTCCACCATCGGAGGTCGCACTGACGCCCAGCTCCGAGCGCATCAGCGCGCTCGCCAGAGACACGTTCGGCTTCGACGAGCTCCGCCCCGGGCAGCTGCAGGCGATCGAGGCGGTGCTGTCCGGTCGCGACACGCTCGCCGTGATGCCGACCGGGTCCGGGAAGTCGGCGATCTACCAGATCCCGGCGCTGCTGCTGGACGGGCCCACGGTCGTCGTGTCGCCGCTGATCGCGCTGCAGCGCGACCAGGTGCTGGCGCTGGTCTCCAACGGCATCGCGCTCGCCGCCGAGGCCAACTCGACGGTCCCCGAGTCGGTCCGGGCCGAGGCGCTGGACAGCCTCCGCAACGGAGACCTGGAGTTCATCTTCCTGGCGCCGGAGCAGTTCGCGAACGACGAGACGCTGTCCGCCCTGCGCGAGGCCAAGCCGTCGCTGTTCGTCGTGGACGAGGCGCACTGCATCAGCGCGTGGGGCCACGACTTCCGGCCCGACTACCTGCGGCTGGGCTCGGTCGTCGAGGCGCTCGGCGCCCCGCCCGTCGTCGCGCTCACCGCGACCGCGTCACCACCGGTGCGCGAGGAGATCTGCGAGCGCCTGCACATGCGCGACCCGGAGATCGTGGTGTCCGGCTTCGACCGGCCCAACATCTCGCTGTCCGTCGAGACGTTCCAGTCCGATGAGGCGAAGCGCGAGAGCCTGACCCTGCGGGTGGCCGGCGCCCCGAAGCCCGGCATCGTCTACGCAGCCACCAGGCGCCGGGCGGAGCAGCTGGCCGAGTCGCTCGGCGAGCTCGGGCTGACGACGGCGGTCTACCACGGGGGGATGCGGGCGCCGGACCGGGAGCGGGTGCAGCAGGCGTTCATGCACGACGAGCTGGACGCCGTCGTCGCGACCACGGCGTTCGGCATGGGGATCGACAAGGCCAACGTCCGCTTCGTCATGCACTTCGACATCTCCGACTCGCTCGACTCCTACTACCAGGAGTTCGGCCGCGCCGGGCGGGACGGTGAGCCGGCCGAGGCTGTGCTGTTCTACCGGCGGGAGGACATCGGCCTGCGCCGGTTCTTCGCGAGCGGCACGCCGGACCGGACCTCGCTGCAGCGGGTGGCGGCGCTGCTGGCCCACCACGACCAAGCGGTGTCGCGTGACGAGCTGCTCGATGCGGCCGAGCTCACACCCGGCAAGCTGACCGGCGCGCTCGACCTGCTGGAGCGAGCCGGGGCCGTTGTGGTCGACGTCGCCGGCGACGTGCGCTACGTCGACCGCGCGATGTCGCCGGCCGCGGCGGCCGACGCGGCCGAGGCGGTCGCCGAGTCGCGACGCCGGGTCGAGCACAGCCGCGTCGAGATGATGCAGGGCTACGCCGAGGGGCGGAGCTGCCGCCGCGAGCTGCTGCTCAGCTACTTCGGCGAGCCGCCCACCGGCCGGTGCGGGAGCTGCGACAACTGCGCGAGCGGCTCGTCAGCCGTGGAGGACCACGAGGCTGCCGCGTCGCCGTACCCGCTGTCGTCGCGAGTGGTTCATGCCGACTGGGGGGAGGGGCTGGTCATGCGCTACGAAGGTGATCGGATCGTCGTCCTGTTCGACGACGTCGGCTACAAGACCCTGCTGCTGCAGGCGGTCGCCGCCCGCGGGCTGCTCCGGCCGGTGGCGTGATGTCGACCCTGCCGACGTACGACGTGGTGGTCGTGGGCGGCGGTGTCGCCGGGCTGTCCGCCGCCACCTGGCTCGGCCGCTACCGGCGGCGCACGCTGCTCGTCGACAGCGGCGACTACCGCAACGCGAGGGTCGAGTCGTCGCACGGCTACCTCGGCCGGGACGGCGTGAGCCCGGCCGAGCTGCTCGACGACGCCCGGCGCGACCTCGGCCGCTACGACCTCGTCGAGCGCCGCGGCGGCAAGGTGCGCGCCATCACCGGCAGCAAGGGCGAGTTCGTCGTCGACGTGGACGGCGAAGAGGTCGCCGCCCACCGCGTCGTGCTGGCCACCGGAGTCGGCGACGCCTTCCCCGACATCGAGGGATTCTTCGACCACTACGGCGCGAGCGCCTTCCACTGCCCGACGTGCGACGGGTTCGAGGCCTGCGGCCGCAACGTCGTGGTCGTCGGCTGGAGCGCGGCGGTCTCCGGGTTCGCGCTGCGCCTGCTCGACTGGGCCAAGTCGGTGACGGTGCTCACCGACGGGCATCGCTTCGAGGGCGACGACGTCTGCCTGGCCGCCATGGACCGGCACGGGCTGGAGCTGGTCGAGGACGTCGCCGTCACGCTGGAGGGCGCGCGCGGCGACCTGCGGGCGGTGGTGCTACGCAGCGGATGGCGGCTGCCGGTCGAGCTGTTGTTCTTCACCATCGCCCACATCCAGCACACCGAGCTCGCCGAGCAGCTCGGCTGCCGGATCGACGACGACGGGCACGTCGAGGTCGATGACAGCTGCGAGACGTCGGTGCCCGGCGTCTACGCCGCCGGTGACCTCACCCCTGGCATGCAGCTGCTGCAGGTCGGCGCAGCGAAGGGCACGATCGCCGGGGTCAGCGCCGCAATGTCGCTGCAGGGCGAGGAGGGCTCGCCGGTGTCGCCGACCCCGGCGCCGGACCCCGAGCAGGAGCTCCAGGCGCCGGGGTGATCGGGCGTCAGACGCCGGCGCGCGCCTTGCGGTAGCCGTTGTAGCTGCGGGCGAGCCGCTCGCGACGCGTCTCCTGGACGCCCTTGGCGACCTGGTCGGGCTTCTGCTGCTCGCCCATCAGCGAGTTGACGCCGACCATGGCGCCGGTCACGGCGGGGATCGCCCACTGCAGCGTCGACAGCTGGCTCTGCACCTTGGCCACGTCCGGCGGCGTCGCCGCCGACGGGGTGGTGCCGCCCTCGACCGGCACGTCGCCGGCGTTCATCATCTTCTGGCCGAGCGTCCGCGAGTACGCCGTCAGCCCCATCGCGCCGGCGGTGAGTGCAGCCTTCGCGAAGCTGGCCTTGCCGACGCCCTTCTGGTTCGCGATGCGGTCTCGGTTGGCCAGGGTCAGGCCGATGGCGCCGATGACATGGGCACCGATCGCTGCGGCGTTGACCGGCGTCCAGCGGTTCCACCCGGCGTTGGCCACCCGGGCGCGCTGCCGGGGGTCGTCCACGTCGGCCGCGGCGCCGTTGACGCCGATCGCGCCCATCAGTGAGCCGCCGAACCAGGCGGCGAGGCCGGCATCGTTCATCGTGCGCCAGATCGTGTTGCGCTCGGGCATGGCACGTCCTTCCAATACGTCGGGTCAGGGTCAGTTGACCTGCGGCCCCTACCCGCTGTCCCGTGACCCGCACGCTGCGCGCGCGCCCGAGTGCGCAGCGGCAGCAAACAGTCACCTGGGCGTCTGTGCCCGCCGGTGGGTGGGCACGTCAGCGCGGATCTGACACGATCGCCCGAGGACGCCAGCGGGGGCCGAGGACGGGAGATCGGCAATGGGCGACGACTTCGCCGTAGTCGTGACCCGCGAGGCCGGTGTCTGGGAGGCGACGCTGCTCCCCGAGAAGTACATCGCCGATCTCGACCAGCTGCTTCGCGCCCTGCGGCAGCAGATCAGCGAAGGCGGCGTCATCGCGCTGGTCAACGTGGCGGACGAGTTCTTCGTCGCCGTACGGATCATGGGCGACGAGATCCGCGTGCTGCTCAGCGACGTCACGGCGGCGGTCGCGTGGGACCTGGCCGCGCAGGTGCTGGAGCTCCTCGACGAGGAGCCGCCGGGCGACGACGACCTCGACGAGGTCTGGCCGGTCGGCGACCTGTCGATCTTCGTCGACCTCGGGCTGGACGAGATGGAGCTCGGCGCCGTGCTGTCCAACCTCGACGCCTACGCCGACGAGATGCTGCTGACCGTCGCCCGGCGGGCCGGGTTCGGCGAGGCCTACGAGCGGGTCGTGGAGACCAGCGCCCACTGACCGGCGGGCGGCCCCCGGGTCAGCCTGGTGAGTTCCCGCCGGTGACGAGGGCGGCGGCGGCCGGCAGCAGCGCCCGCTCGTCGCTCGTGAGTGCCGGGTTGTGACTCCGCCGCTGCAGCGCGCAGGGCAGCTGACCGCAGAGCGCCTCGCTGCCGACCGCCAGCAGGAACTCGTGGAGGAACGCCCTGGCCGCGGCCGCGACACCGTCCTCGGCAGACACGCCGGCCTGCGCCAGGATCACCGCCGTCATGGCGACATCGAGCCCGGCGACGCCCTCGTCGGTGTCGCGCCAGTCGATCACGACCGGCCCGCGCTCGGCGAGGATCACGTTGTCCGGGTGCAGGTCAAGGTGCAGGATGCGGTCGTCCGCCGCGCCGCCGACCATTGCGGGCAGGTCGTGCAGCCGGCGGTGCAGGTCAGCGAGCATCCGCGCCCCGTCCGCCAGGGGCTGTCCGCCGCCGAGCAGCGCCTCGAGCATCGTGGGTCCGGGCACCCGCTCGAGGACCAGGTCGGGGCCGTCGGCCGCGAACACGTCCGGCACCGGGTAGCCGAGGCGCCGTAGGTGGGCCATGACGTCGGCCTCCTGCCGGGTGTCGCCGCCGGCCCGGTAGCGGCGCAGCACCGTCCGCTCGTCGACCGCGTAGACGTCTGCGTTGCGCCCGGCCGCGATCGGGCTACCAGTCGGCTGCACCGCCGCTCCCTCCTCGTCACCCCGCGCAGCGTAGTTGCCAGGCCGGACGCACCGGGTTCGCCGGCTCCCGGTGCGGGGTACGGCGCCCGGAGTGGTTGCCCGTGCTCCTGGGCAGTCCCTACGATCTCGAGTCGCTGCCGAGCCGGCTGCGATCCGCACCTTGGGGAGTCCGCCGTGTCGCAGTACTTCGCCGCCCTCGTCGCCCGCCGCGGCACGAAGTGGTCCGGCTCCGAGCTCGACGTCGAGGAGCACGAGGACCTGGACGCCGTCGTCGACGCGATCCGCGACGAGGCGGACGGCGAGCTGGCGCTGCTGTTCGTCGAGCAGGGCGACGAGTACTTCCTCGTCGTCCGGGTCGACAGCGACGGCGACGCCCGCACGTTCATCTCCGACGTCCGGGCGATCGACACGTTCCCGCTCGCCGCGATGATCATGGAGGACGAGGTACCGGTCATCCGGCCGGACGACGACGACGACGAGGACAGCGTGCGGCCGGAGTCGCAGCCGGCCGGAGACGGGAAGATCCTGGCCGACCTCGGCCTGTCCGAGGAGCAGCTGCTCGAGCTCTGCGGCGAGGAGGGCATGCTGCCGGCCGACGTGATCACCGCAGCGTGCGAGAAGGCCGGCTGCGCCGACGTGCTCGAGGAGATCCGCGAGACCGGCTGACGTGATGGACCTGCCGGCCGCGATGCGGCTCGCGCTCGACGAGGCGACGGCGGCGCTGGCGCACGGCGACGTCCCGGTGGGTGCGGTCGTCCTGTCGCCGTCCGGCGAGCTCCTGGCGCAGGCCCGCAACCAGCGCGAGGTCGGCGGCGACCCGACCGCGCACGCCGAGGTGCTCGCGCTGCGGCGGGCGGCCGCGACGGTCGGCGGGTGGCGGCTCACCGGATGCACCCTCGTCGTCTCGCTCGAGCCGTGCACGATGTGCGCCGGCGCGCTGGTCCTCGCTCGGGTCGGGCGGCTGGTCTACGGCGCGGACGACCCCAGAGCCGGCGCGGTCGGCTCGCTCTGGGACGTCGTACGCGACCGGCGCCTCAACCACCGTCCCGAAGTGATCCGCGGCGTACTCGCGGACGCATCCTCCGCACTGCTCCGAGAGTTCTTCCAGGGCCACCGGGAGGGTGGCGGCAACGGGTTGGCCGCTCGCTGACGCGATCCGTTAGGCTCACCGGCGGTGGAGTTGCCTAGTGGCCGACGGCGCACGCCTCGAAAGCGTGTGAGGGTGCAAGCCCTCCGTGGGTTCAAATCCCACCTCCACCGCCACTGCACACAAGCCGCTGACGTCGCTGTCAGCGGCTTGTCGCGTGTCCGGCCGCCGCTCCAGGCCGGGTGGGACGGACAAACGGCTCGTCAGCTCGTACTGCGACCCTTCTTGGAGGCGGGTGCCCGCGGAGTC
>DASQMY010000180.1:0-9237 GCA_035645255.1 Mycobacteriales bacterium | reverse complement strand
GCCGTCCCGTTCGGCAACCGGGACGCCATGGCAGACGACGACGCCGAGTCCGGCCGCGGCATCGGGATCATCGCGGCGATCTGCCGGGACTGGGGTGTCGGCGACACCCCGATCGGCAAGTCGATCTGGGCCGAGATCCCGATCGCCTGACGCAGCCGTTCACGGCGGTCGAGTTCACGGTTTCGTAAGGCGCCGATCCGCACTCGGGCCGCCGCGCGGGTGGTTACCTGAGGCATGGACCCCGCCCCGCCTCCCCGCCGCCTGCTGATCGCCGCCGCCGGCTACGCACTCGCCCTCGCCGCCGGCGTCGCCGTCCTCGGCGTCGGCGAGGTCGAGAACATCGTGGCGAGCCCGCCGGCGCTGCTGCGGTTCGCTGCGGCCGGGATGGTCTGGCTGCTGCTCGCCTACGTCGCGCTGCCACGGCTGCTGCGGCCGGGCGTCCGGCGTACCGTTGTGCGCGCGGCGGTGGTGTCGCTGGTGCTGGCCGGCGCGCTCGCGTCGACGCTGCGCAACACGACCGTCAACGACGTCGCGCCGGATCTCGCGGGTGCCGTGGCGGATGCCGGGCCATCGACCGTCGCGGGCGCGTCGGCGTCGCCGGCACCCGCCCCGCCCGCAGCGGTGAGCGGCGCACCAGCGGCACCATCCGGTACGCCGACCGGCGCGTCACGCGCGGCAACGCCGGCGTCACGTGCCCCCGCCGCGTCACGCGCGCCAGCCGTCACGTCGCGCGCCCCGGCCGCCCCGTCGCGCGCTCCCGCGGTCGCGACCCGCCTCGGCACCGGCAGGGTCGCCGGCATCAACCACAAGGGAGCCGGCCGCGCCGCGCTGATCCGGCTCACCGACGGCGCGCACGTGGTGCGGTTCGAAGGGCTCGACGTCGACAACGCGCCGGACATGCGGGTCTGGCTGGTCCAGGGCAGCGACCGGAAGAAGACCGGCGACGGCGTCGATCTCGGCAAGCTCAAGGGCAACAGAGGCAACCAGAACTACTCCGCCCCGGCCGGCACCGCCGTCACTCCCGGGGAGTGGACGGTCCTGATCTGGTGCCGCGCGTTCGCCGTGCCGATCGCCAACGCCACGGTCACCGTCGCCTGACCTCCTGCTGCAACGGATTTCGGGCGGTCGCGACGGCGGTGCGAGACTCGCCGGGACCAGTTTCGGGCAGTGCGGCTCGGGAGGCGACGTGGCACGGGAGTTCGCAACGATCGGCGTGGTCGGGCTCGGCACGATGGGTGCCGGGATCGCGGAGGTGCTGGCGCGCAACGGGATCGACGTCATCGGCGTGGAGGCCACCGACGACGCGGTCGACCGGGGCCGCGGTCATGTCGAGCACTCCACCAGCCGGGCGCTCAAGCGCGGCAAGCTGACCGAGGCCGAGCAGCAGGCGATCTACGACTACATCCGCTACACCACCCGCCTCGACGACCTCGCCGCAGCCGAGCTGGTGATCGAGGCGATCCCTGAACGGCTCGAGCTGAAGAAGGAGCTCTTCTCTCGGCTCGACGCGATCTGCCCGCCCGAGACGATCCTCGCAACGAACACCTCGTCCCTGTCCGTTACCGAGATCGCAGTCGCGACGCAGCGCCCGAGCAAGGTTCTTGGCGTCCACTTCTTCAATCCGGCGCCGGTGATGAACCTCGTCGAGATCATCAGCACCGTCGTCACCGACTCGGCGGTCGTCGAGGACGTTGAGGCGCTGATGGCGCGGCTCGGCAAGACCGACGTCACGGCGGGCGACAAGGCCGGCTTCATCGCCAACGCGCTGCTGTTCGGCTACCTCAACAACGCGGTGCACATGCTCGAGTCGAGGTTCGCGACGCGCGAGGACATCGACGCGGCGATGAAGCTCGGCTGCGGTCACCCGATGGGACCGCTCAGCCTGCTCGACCTGATCGGCCTGGACTCGGCCTACGAGATCCTCGACACGATGTACCACGAGTCGCGCGACCACCTGCACGCGCCGGCGCCCATCCTCAAGCAGCTCGTCACCGCCGGCTTCCTCGGCCGCAAGACCGGGCGCGGGTTCTACACCTACGAGCGCGCGGACCCCCCGGTGCTGGCGGACGCCGCACCACCGGTGTCCGACCAGAGCCTGGAGGATGCGCGCGCGCTGCGCCGGATCGGCGTCGTCGGCACCGGCACGATGGCGACCGGCATCGTCGAGGTGTGCGCCAGGGCCGGGTACGACGTGGTGTTCCGCGGGCGCGGCGACGACCGCACGGCCGCCGTACTCGAGCGGGTCGCGGCGTCGCTCGCCAACGGCGTCGACCGCGGCGAGCTGACCGACGCGGACCGTACTGCGGCGCTGGCGCGGGTCTCGGGGACGACGGGTCTCGGCGACCTCGCCGACTGCGACCTGGTCATCGAGGCCGTGGTCGAGGACTCGCTGGTCAAGCATGGCCTGTTCGCGGAGCTGGACGGGATCCTCAAGCCGGGTGCGGTGCTCGCGACGACGACGGGCAGCCTGCCGGTGATCGAGTGCGCGGCTGCGACGGCCCGGCCCGCTGACGTCCTGGGCCTGCACTTCTTCAATCCGGCAACGGTCGTGCAGCTGGTCGAGATCGTCCCGACGGTGCGTACGGCGGACGACGTCGTCGCGACCGCCAAGGCGCTCGTGCTGTCGCTCGGCAAGCAACCCGTCGTGTGCGGCGACCGGGCGGGCTTCATCGTCAACGCGCTGCTGTTTCCCTACCTGAACGACGCGGTCAAGATGCTGGAGGCCAACTACGCGACAGCTGACGACATCGACGCGGCGATGAAGCTGGGCTGCGGCCATCCGACAGGGCCGTTCGAGCTGATGGACGCCGTCGGACTCGACGTGACGCTGACAATCCAGCAGAACCTCTACCTCGAGTTCCGCGAGCCTGGCTTCGCGCCGGCCCGGATGCTCGAGCACCTGGTCAAGGCCGGTTACCTCGGCCGCAAGACCGGCCGCGGGTTTCGGGACTACACCGAGCGATGAGCGGGCAGACGCGGCGTATGGAGATCGACAAGCAGAACTGGCCGGCGCTCGCCCGGGAGGCGGTCGCGTTCCTCCCGGACGTCATCAATCTGTTCAAGGACGTGATGAGCGACCCGCGCGTGCCGCGGAGCGCGAAGATCAAGGTCGGCGCCGCGCTCGCCTACATCGTGTCGCCGCTGGACTTCATCACCGACCTGATCCCGGGCGTCGGGATGCTCGACGACGTGGCGATCGTCGCGCTCGCCGCGCACGAGCTGCTCGACGGCGCGGGCGAGGAGGTCGTGCGCGAGCACTGGCGCGGCACGGACCAGGGGCTCGACCTGCTGCTCAAGCTCGTCGCCACCGACCTGCGGCCGCGCCGGCTGATGCGCCGGCTGGTCACCGAGCGGGTGTTCGGCTTCAAGGGCAACCAGATGCCGCCGAAGGCCGGTCGGGTGATCGACGGCGAGATCGTCGGCGAGTCGCGGGGACGGCCCTGACCGCGCCGCTGCTGGGGCTAGCGGTGCCGCGGGCCAGGCTGGTTGTGCGCGGCGAGATGCGACTGCGCGCGGGCCATCCCGCCCGGCTCCACACCCGAGACCGCACTGCGGTCGCGGCTGCGCCGCCGGTCGCGCAGCGTCAGCCGGACGACGACCGCGCCGATCAGCAGGGCCGGTACGGCGATGAGTGCGGCGATCTCTACGCGCTGGCTCGTCTCTGCGTGGTGGGCGGCGATGCACCCGTACGGCGAGGGTAGCGGCCAGGCGGACGACCGCCCGGTGGTCCGCCGGATCCAGCCCTACCAGGCGACGAAGACCTACCGCTGCCCCGGCTGCGACCAGGAGATCTCCCCCGGAGTCGGGCACGTCGCGGTCTGGCGTGAGGGGGAGCTCGACGAGCGCCGGCACTGGCACACGGCGTGCTGGCACGCTCGCGAGACACGTAGACCGCGCGTCCAGCGCTCGCGCGACGCACCGCGCCACTAGCCTACCGGAGCTGCTCGACCACCGGCGGCTTGCCGTAGGGGCTGAGCCGATGCACCCGGCGAGTTTCCGGTGCGGTGCGCCGCGCCGGGATACTGGCCCGATGCCGTTGATCAGAGGCAACTCCGTCCTGCCGGCGCTGCGCCGTGCCGTGACGCTGCACACAGCAGACGGCCTCGAGCTGGTGGGCGAGCTCGCCGTACCGCTGCAGCGGCGGGCCGTCGCCACGCTGGTCTGCTGCCACCCGCTGCCGACGCACGGCGGCAGCATGGACAGCCACCTACTGCGCAAGGCGGCGTGGCGGCTTCCCGCGCTGGCCGGCATCGCCGTGGTGCGGTTCAACTCCCGCGGCACGTCGAGCGCCGAGGGGACGTCGCAGGGGGAGTTCGACGGCGGCGAGGGCGAGCGGTACGACGTCGCCGCGGCGCTCGACCTGGTGGAGGCGGAGGACCTGCCGGCCCCGTGGCTGCTCGGCTGGTCGTTCGGCTCGGAGCTGGTGCTCAAGTACGGCGCGCAGGACCCGTCGGTGGTCGGCGGGATCGTCGTGTCGCCGCCGCTGCACCGGGCGGGTGACGCGGACCTCGAATCCTGGGCGGCGGCCGGCAAGCCGCTGGTTGCGATCGTGCCCGAGCACGACGACTACCTGCAGCCGCCGGCCGCCCGCGAGCGGTTCGCGCTGGTGCCGCAGTGCGACGTGCATGCCGTCGAGCGGGCCAAGCACCTGCTCGTCGGGTTCACCGAGGAGGTGCTCGACGTCGTGGCGCAGACGCTGGTCCCCGGCAGCCGCCCGCTGCCGCGCGAGCACCCCGCCGCCCACCAACGGAAGGACGACTGATGGCGATCGACCTGGCCGGCAAGACCGCACTCATCACCGGCGCGAGCCGCGGGATCGGCCGGGCGATCGCCATCGGCTACGCGCAGTCCGGCGCCGACCTGGTGCTGACCGCGCGCACCGTCGAAGCGCTGGAGGAGACGCGGTCCGCGGTCGAGGCGCACGGGCGGCGGGCGACCGTGCTGCCGGCCGACATCACCGACCGCGACGCGGTGCAGCAGCTGGTGGCGGCCGCGATCGAGGCCCTCGGCAGGGTCGACGTCGTCGTCAACAACGCGGGCGGCACGTCGTTCATGGCGGCGTTCACCGACCTGCGCTTCGAGGGCTGGGAGAAGGTGTTCCGGCTCAACACGTCGTCGGTCGTGCACGTGCTGCAGGCGGTCGGGCCGCACCTGCTGGACAACCCCGGCTCCTCGGTCATCAACGTCGCGAGCATCGCCGCGCTCACCGGTACGCCGGCGATCTCCCCGTACGGCGCGAGCAAAGCCGCGCTGCACAGCCTCACCAAGTCGCTGGCGATGGAGTGGGGCCACCGCGGCGTCCGGGTCAACTCACTCTGCCCGGGGTGGACGGCGACCGAGCTCAACCGCACGCTGTGGGAGAACGCCGAGGTGTCGGCGGCGATGATGCGCGCGGTGCCGATGGGCCGGTGGGCGAAGGCGGAGGAGATGGTCGGCGCGGCGGTGTTCCTCGGCAGCGACGCGTCGTCGTACCTGACCGGGCAGGCGATCGTCGTGGACGGCGGGCTGACGGCGGGCGCCGCAGGGGGCTAGTTTCGCTCCATGCGCGCGGACACCTATGTGATCGAGGCGGGGCAGGGGCGGCCGGTCGTGCTGCTGCACGCGTTCCCGCTGAACGCGACGATGTGGGCGCCGCAGCGCGAGGCGCTTGGCGCGGCGTACCGCGTGCTGTGTCCCGACTTCCGGGGCTTCGGCGGGACGCCGTTGCCGGGCGGGGACGCGCCCTCGCTCGACGAGGCCGCCGACGACCTCGCCGCGGCGCTCGACGCGCGCGGCGTGACCGACCCGGTGGTCCTCGCCGGGCTCTCGATGGGCGGCTACGTCGCCATGGCGTTCCTGCGCCGGCACCCAGGCCGGGTCGCCGCGCTGGTCCTGGCCGACACGAAGGCGACGGCCGACCCGCCGGCCGCTGCGGCCAACCGCGAGCGGATCGCGGAGGAGGTCGTGGCCGCCGGGTCGTCGGCGCAGCTCGGCGAGGAGCTGCTCCCCAAGCTGCTCGGCTCGACCACCCGCGAGACGAAGCCGCTCGTCGTCGGCCGCGTCCGGGCAATGGTGGAGACCGCCCCACCGGGCGCGGTCGCCTGGGCGCAGCGGGCGATGGCGGCTCGCCCGGACTCCACAGCCGACCTGCGCGCGGCCGGCGTACCGGCGCTCGTCGTCGTCGGCGCACAGGACGAGATCACCGCGGTCGCCGACGCCGAGGCGATGGTAGCCGCGCTGCCGGACGCGCAGCTCGTCCTGCTCCACGACGCCGGTCACCTGTCGTCGATGGAGGCTCCCGACGCGTTCAACGCGGCAGTGCTGGAGTTCCTCGCCCGGCTCCCGGGCGGCTGACGTCAGGTCACGTCGCGGTGCTCGATCATCCGCGCACCCACCGCGGCCAGCACGACGGCGTACGCCGTCAGCACCAGCGCGCCGGCCCACATCGGGAGCAGGTCGGCGGTCGTCGATGCGACGCCGGTCATGGCGCTGGCGGCACCGGTCGGTGTCCAGCGGCCGAGCTCCGGCAGGAACTGCACCAGGAGCGTGTTGGCCACGCCGTCCCAGACGAGTGCGCCGATGATCGCGGCGACCTGGTTGCGGATCAGCGCACCGACACCGACGCCGAGGATGCCGTAGATGACCGTCGCGAGCGCGCCGCCGAGCAGGGCCCGCGGCACGCCGTGCTCCGTGACGGCGGCGTCGACGCCCTTGACGCTGAGCAGCACCAGCGCCGAGACCACGGTGACCGCGACCGCCAGCACCGCGTAGAGCGTGCCGACCGCGAGCATCGCGACGAGCTTGGCGGTCACGACCTTGCGCCGCCGAGGCGTGACGAGGAAGGTCTGCGTGACCGTGCGGTGCCGCCACTCGCCCGAGACGACGATGATGCCGAGCACCATGGCCCACGTCGTCGCCGCGCCGGCGCCCGCCGAGAACACGTTGCGAACGCCCTCGGGCGACTCCAGCGGCGGGGTGCGCGCGTCCGGGCGCCCGGCGGTGAGCGCCGACGCGACGGTGCCGAGCAGCGCCAGGCCGGCGACGGCGAGCGCGAACACGAACGGCAGCCGGGTCGTGCGCAGCTTCAGCAGCTCGGCGCGGACGAGGGTGCTCACGCCGCACCGCCGCCGCTGCCGGTCAGCCGCAGGAAGATGTCCTCGAGCGACGTGACGGTCGGCGCGAGCTCGTGCAGCACGAGGCCGTGCGCCGCGGCGAGCTCGCCGACCTGCTCGCTGGTGATGCCGCGGACCGTGATGCCGCCATCGGCCGGGGTCAGCGACGCACCCGCCTTGGTCAGCAGCTCGGCCAGCCGGTCCGCGTGCGGGGAGCGGACCCGCACCGAGCGGTCGCCGTCGCCGGTCAGCTCACCGATCGGTCCGGCTCGCACCAGTCGGCCCCGCCCGACGATGACGACGTCGTCCACGGTCTGCGCGACCTCGCCGAGGACGTGGCTGGACACGAGTACGCTGCCGCCGGCCGCGGCATGCCGGCGCAGGAAGGCGCGCAGCCAGTGCATGCCACCCGGGTCGAGCCCGTTGGCGGGCTCGTCGAGCACCAGGGTCTCCGGGTCGCGCAGCAGGGCGGCCGCGAGCGAGAGGCGCTGCTTCATCCCGAGCGAGTAGCCGTCGACTGAGCGGCCGCCGTCGGAGGTCAGGCCGACCAGCTCCAGCACCTCGTCGACGCGGCCGACCGGCGTTCGGGTCGTGGCGGCGATGACCCGCAGGTGGTCGCGGCCCGACCGCTTCGGGTGGAAGCTCGACGACTCGAGCACCGCACCGACCAGCCGGGTCGGGTCGGGCAGGTCGGCGTAGCGCGTGCCGTCGAACGTCGCCGTCCCGGATGTCGGCTGGACGAGGCCGAGCAGGCAGCGCAGGGTGGTCGTCTTCCCCGCGCCGTTGGGCCCGAGGAAGCCTACCACCCGGCCGGCCGGCACGTCGAACGACACGTCGTCGACCGCGACGGTGCCGCCGAACCGCTTGGTCAGCCCGCGGACCTGGATCGTCGTCATCGGCTCCCGTCCCGTGTCCGCCGGGCGCTACCTGGCGTCCTGGCGCGGGACGAGCACCTCGCTGCCGATGAGCGAGATCGCGGCCGCGGTCGGCACCGCCAGCAGCGCGCCCAGTACGCCGAGCAGGCTGCCGCCGATCAGCGCGGCCACGATGGTCGCGATGGGAGAGACGTCGACCGCCTTCTTCATGACCCGGGGCACCAGCACGTAGTTCTCGAACTGCTGGTAGATCGTGAAGAACACCAGCGTCGCGATGCCGACCGGTACCGAGACGGTCACCGCGACCAGCGTGCAGACCAGCGCCGCGATCGTCGCTCCGACCAGCGGGATCAGGTCGAGGATCGCCACGAGCAGGGCGAGCGCGAGGGCGTAGGGAACGCCCATGACCATCAGGAACACCCCGCAGATGACGCCGGCGACCACCGACGTCGCCAGGTTGCCCAGCACGTAGCCGCCGACGCGGGCGAGGATCTCGTCGGCGAGCAGCCCCACCCTCGGTCTTCGCGACCGCGGCACGATCCGCAGCGCCCCGCGCTTGATCCGGTCGTGTGCGCTGAGGAAGTAGAGCGTCAGGATCAGCACCGTCAGCGTCTTGAAGATCGCCGTGACGATGCCGCGGGCGATGCCGAGGATCTGCCGCGGGGCGCTGCTCGCCTGCTTCTCGGCCGCCTCCGTCGCCTTGGCCACCAGGCCGTAGCGCGTGTCGAGGTTGCGGAACGTCGCGTTGTCGTCGCGCAGCTTCTCCACCCGTGCGGGCAGCTCCTCCCGCAGGTTGGCGGCCTGGCTCACCACCGGTGGTACGGCGGCTGCGACGAACGCGACGA
Organism: Mycobacteriales bacterium; assembly: GCA_035645255.1. Taxonomy (GTDB): domain Bacteria; phylum Actinomycetota; class Actinomycetes; order BP-191; family BP-191; genus DASQMY01. The sequence continues at coordinate 426 of DASQMY010000180.1, read as the reverse complement.
AGAACAGCAGGACCGCGCTGATGACCACGGCGACCGCCGCGCCCCGCTTGCGGCCCTTGCGCATCAGCCACTCGACCGCCGGGTTGAGACCGATCGACAGGAACGCGGCGATGACGATGAGCACGAGCACGCTGCTGACCAGCTGGAACGCCCGGCCGAGCACCAGCGCGAGCAGCACGCCGAGCGCGGCGGTGAAGCCGATCCGGAACGGCGAGCGCTCGGCCACCGGCGCGCCCATCTCCCCGAACGGGTGCTCCTCGTCGGCACCCGCGGCGTACTCGTGGATGTGCGGGTCGACCAGCGGGTCGTCGTCGGGCAGCGCCTCGAGCGCCGCCTGGGCGGCGCTCACCGCCTCGCCGGCGGCCTCCTTGGCCTCGTGCTCCGCGGCGACGGCACCGCTCCGGGCGTCGACTGCCTGCTCCGAGG
>DASQMY010000179.1:0-14616 GCA_035645255.1 Mycobacteriales bacterium | reverse complement strand
TGCTCGCTCCGATCGACACCTCGTGCCCGTCGACGACGAACGGCACGGCCAGGGCCGACTCGATCCGCTCGGCCAGCTCCCGGATGACGTCGTCCGAGGCGAGGTTCTCGCACAGGACGACGAACTCGTCACCGCCCGGGCGCGCGATGGTGTCGCCGCGGCGCACCGTCGCCGACAGCCTGCTGGCGACCTCCTCGAGCAGTGCGTCCCCGGCGGCGTGCCCGAGGCTGTCGTTGACGACCTTGAACCGGTCCAGGTCCAGGAACAGGACCGAAACGATCGTCGGTACCCGCTCGAGCTGCTCCAGCGCGTCCTCGGCCAGCCGGCGGTCGGTCATGTCGCGGCTGGCGGCGAGGACCCCGGACACCACGCCGTCCTCGTCGATGATGGGAGCGAGGCGGGAGTTGACGTAGAGCTTCCCCGTCCCGTCGTCGTGCATGCTCCCGTGCTCCGCCTGGACACCGGTGTCGAGCACCCGCCGCAGCGTCGACTCCCACAAGGCCAAGCCGGCGGGCCGGCCGAGCTCGCGGTTGGTGCGGCCGAGGATCTCCTCGATGGGGAGTCCGATCACCTCGGCGGCCATCGGGTTGACGTAGACGTGCCGCAGGTCGCGGTCGAGCTGACCATCGCGTCGGGCGACACCTCCAGCAGGATCCCCAGCTCGCACCCGACCCGACGCAGCTCGAGGTTGGCGGCCGTGACCTCCGTGCTGTACGCCTCGGACGCCGCCTCGGCGAGCACCCTCCGGGTGATGTCGGACGACAGGCCGAACGTCCCGATGATGGTGCCGTCCGCGTCACGGAGCGGGTACTTCGACGCGGTCATGAAGTCGACCGGCCGGTCCGGCCACGTCTGCGTCTCGTCGAAGTTGATCATCGGCTGGCCGGTGCTGATGATCCGCTGCTCGTCCTCGAACGCGCGCCGTGCATGTTCAGCGGAGAAGTAGGGTCCTCGTCGCCAGCCGCGACATGACCGACCGCCGGCTGGCCGAGGACGCGCTGGCCCACCAGGCGGTCCACGACCCGCTCACCGACCTCGCCAACCGGGTGCTGCTGCTCGACCGCGTCGCTCACGCGCTGGAGCAGCTCGAGCGGGTACCGACGATCGTTTCGGTCCTGTTCCTGGACCTGGACCGGTTCAAGGTCGTCAACGACAGCCTCGGGCACGCCGCCGGGGACGCATTGCCCCAAGGAGGTCGCCAGCAGGCTGTCGGCGACGGTGCGCCGCGGCGACACCATCGCGCGCCTGGGCGGTGACGAGTTCTTCGTCCTGTGCGAGAACCTCGCCTCGGACGACGTCATCCGGGAGCTGGCCGAGCGGATCGAGTCGGCCCTGGCCGTGCCGTTCGTCGTCGACGGGCACGAGGGTGTCGATCGGAGCGAGCATCGGCATCGCGACCACGAGCGACTGGAACCGCGCGGCCGACGAGGTGGTTCGCGACGCGGACGCCGCGATGTACCAGGCGAAGGAGCGCGGCCGCGGCCGGTACGAGTTCTTCAACGCCTCCGTCCGGCACCGCGCGAAGGCGCGGCTCGCCATCGAGGCGGCCCTGCGGCGCGCGATGCCGAACGACGAGTTCCGCCTCGTCTACCAACCGGTGGTGTCGCTCCGCGACCAGCAGGTCGTCGGCGTCGAGGCGCTCATCAGGTGGGAGAGCCCCGAGCTCGGCCCGATGTCGCCGGTGGACTTCATCCCGGTCGCCGAGGAGACCCGGCTGATCGTGCCGATCGACCGCTGGGTGCTCGACCAGGCGTGCCGTCAGCTCGTGCAGTGGAACGACGAACGGCCCGGCCGGCCGCCGCCGACCGTGGCGGTCAACATCTCCGGCCGGCAGCTCAGCGAGCCGGGGCGTCGTCGAAGCGGTGGCCGAGGTGCTCGACCGGCACGGCCTGGACCCCGCGCTGCTCTGCCTCGAGGTGACGGAGACCGCGATGCTGCAGGAGGGCTCCGCGCAGGCGGTCTTCGAGCGGCTCTCCGCGCTCGGCGTACAGATCGCGCTCGACGACTTCGGCACCGGCTACTCGTCGCTCGGCCAGCTGCCGCGGTTCCCGGTCAACTTCCTCAAGATCGACCGCAGCTTCGTGGTGCGCGTGCACACCCGCGGCGACGAGTCGCCCATCGTCGCGGCGGTCACCGCCATGGCCAAGCGCTCGGCATGCGCACCGTGGGCGAAGGGATCGAGACCGAGGAGCAGCTTGCCGGCCTCACCCGCCTCGGCTGTGACGACGGTCAGGGCTACCTGCTCGCCCGGCCGGCGGCGCCGGAGGACCTCCGCGACCTGCTGGGGCTGGCACCCGCCTGACTCAGCGTGGCGGCGGCGCTGTCGGGCTCACGCCTGCCGGTGCCGCGCGGCGAACTCCTCCAGCTCGGCGACCTGCTCGGGCCGCAGGCTCGGGCGTACGACGGCCCGCGCCGACGCGAAGTGCGAGGCGGTCACCGTCGGCGAGGCGATGTTCTGCCGCATCGCCGTCATCGCGGCCTCCCGGGTGAGCGCCTCCAGGTCGGCGGCGGAGAAGCCCGCGCAGTCGGCGCCGAGGGCGGCGAGGTCGACGTCGTCGTCCAGCGGCATCCGCCGGGCGGTCGCCTTCAGGATCAGTCCGCGCGCTTCGGCGTCCGGCGGCGGCACGTAGATCATCGAGTCCAGCCGGCCGGGTCGCAGCAGCGCCGGGTCGACGAGCTCCGGCCGGTTGGTGGCGCCGAGAACGTAGACGTCGCGAAGCTCCTCGACGCCGTCGAGCTCGGTGAGCAGCTGGGCGACCACCCGGTCGGTCGTCGCGTTCTGGTCCGACCCCCGGCGAGCGGCCAGCGCGTCGATCTCGTCGAAGAAGATGATGCTCGGCGCCGCGCTCCGGGCGCGCCGGAAGAGCTCGCGCACCCCGCGCTCGGAGTCGCCGACCCACTTCGACAGCAGCTCCGCGCCCTTGATGGAGATGAAGTTGGCGGCGGCCTCGGCGGCGAGCGCCTTGACCAGGAACGTCTTGCCGCAGCCGGGCGGCCCGTAGAGCAGCGCGCCGTGCGGCGGCTGGACGCCGAGCCGCTCGAACGTCTCGGGGAAGTTCAGCGGCCAGATCACCGCCTCGGTCAGCAGCCGCTTGGTCTCGGCCATGTCGCCGACGTCCTCGAGGGTCACGCCGCCGAGCTCGACGTGGCTGTCCAGCGCGCTCGGCCGGACGACCTCCAGGGCGGCGTCGAAGTCGGCGCGGCCGACCATCGGCGTGGCGTTGTAGTCGGCGCCGCCGCTGCCGGTGACCCGCTGCGCCGCGCGCATCGCCGCCTCGTGGCACAGCAGCTTGAGGTCGGCCGCGACGAACCCGGGCGTGCTGGCGGCGACGTGGTCGAGGTCGACGTCCGGCGCGAGCGGCAGCGGGCGGGTGTGGACCTCCAGGATCCGGCGCCGGTCGCCCTTGTGCGGCAGCGTCACGCTGATCTCGTGGTCGAGCAGCCCGGGCAGCCGAAGGTCGGGGCAGGTCGCCTCCGGCGCGTCGGTGGTGCAGACGACGGCGATGCGGCCGCGGCCGACCGCCTTCTTGACGTGCTCGAGGACCACCGAGGTGAGCGGGTTGGGGTCGTCGCGGGGCGCGACCTCGTGCACCTCCTGAAGGAGCAGCACCGCGGGCGCCGCGGCCTCGGCCTGCTTGACCGCCTCGGTGAGCAGCCGCACCGCCTCGGCGGGCTCGATCCGGGCCAGCGAGGGCCCCCACAGCGGCACCAGCCGCGCACCGACGGCGGCGGTGGCGACCTCGACCAGCGACTGCTTGCCTGACCCGGGCGGGCCGGTCACCAGGATGCCCATCGTCGGGCTGGTGCCCATCTTGGCGAGCAGCGGCCCGTGGTGGAACCCGAGGTCCAGCCACTCGCGCAACGCCGCGATCTGCGTCTCCAGGCCGGGCAGCTGGTCGGCGGTCATCGCCGCCGGCTGCGGCACCGCCGGGATGGCCGCCGAGTGACCGGTTGCCGCCGGTGCGTTGCGCGCGACGCCGGGGAACGGCGGCGGAGCGCTCCGCGTCGGCTGCGGCGGGTGCCGCGCGCTGACCACGATCGGCGACGCCGCGCGGGGCGCGAGCGGATCGGTCCCCAGCGGCGTGGGCTGGATCAGGTCGGTCGCCGTACAGAGCAGGGTCGTGGCCATCGTCACCCGGACCAGCGCGTCGGCCGGCTCGGTCGCGCCGACGACCAGCAGGTCCTGCTGCCAGTCCGCGCCGAACGCCGCGGCGAGCTGCCCGAGCACGTTGAGGTGCGTCGCCGGCGGCAGTGACGAACCGGTGAAGTCCTGCGGGAGCAGGCCGACCCGGTCACCGGTGAAGAGGATCTTGCCGAGCAGCGCGAAGCGCAGGCTGGTGTCCTGCGGCTCCGACCTGATGCCTTCCGGCGCGAGCAGCTGGACGGTCGTGGCGGCCGCGGGTGCGACGACGGTCACCTCGACGAGGTCGCCGGGCGCGACGCCGGCGTTGGCCATGATCACGTCGTCGACGTAGATCGCGTCCGGGGGCGCACCGGGCGCCGAGAACGCCGCGATCGCGCCGGTCGTCCGCGTCCCGCGCAGCTGCAGGACGTCCCACGCCTTGGCGCCGAGGTTCTCCAGCACCTGGTAGTGCAGCCGGACGACGCCGCGCCGGGCGTCCAGCGACGACTCGGACAGCGCCACGCGCAGCGACAGCCGCGCCGGTCGGCCGCGCTTCACGACCCCACCCGGTCCAGCGCGTCGAGCTGCCGGGCGAACCACGCGGCGGGCGGCATCGCCGCCCCGCGCTCGGCGAGGCGCGAGCTGCGGGCGAGCCGCTCGGCGGGCGGCATGGAGAGCGCGTCGTGCATCGCCCGCGCGGTCTGCGTCACGTCGTACGGGTTGACCATCAGTGCATCATCGCCCAGCTCGGCCGAAGCGCCGGCTTCCCGGGACAGGACGAGCGCGCACCCGCGCTCGGAGAGCACCGGCCCCTCCTTCGCGACCAGGTTCATGCCGTCGCGGATCGGGTTGACGACGAGCACGTCGGCCAGCCGGAAGGCGGCGAGCGAGCGGGCGTAGTCGTCGGCGACGCTGACGTGCAGCGGCACCCACCCCTCCTCGGAGAACTCGTCGTTGATCTCGCGGGAGAGCCGCTGCACCGCCGCGGTGTACTCGCGGTACTCCGGCAGGTCGTGCCGGCTCGGGTAGGCGAAGACGACGTGCACCACCCGGCCCCGCCACTGCGGATAGCTGCGGAGCAGCTCGCGGAAGCTGGCCAGCCCGCGCACGATGTTCTTGCTGAGCTCGGTCCGGTCGATGCGCAGGATCATCTGCCGGTCGCCGATCGTCGCCCGCAGCGCCGCCTCGCGGGCGACGACGTCGGCCTGCGCCGCCCGCTCGCGCAGCTCCGCCGCGTCGATGCCGAGCGGGTGCACCGCTATCTCGGTCGTGCGGCCGGCCGCGGACACCTGCATCGCCGCGCGGTCGACCTTCACCTCACCGCCGAGCACGTGCTCGCAGCAGTCCACGAAGTTGCGCGCCCACCGGTCGGTGAGGAAGCCGGCATGGTCGGCGCCCAGGATGCCGAAGAGGATGTCGCGGGCCACGTCGTCGGGGAGCAGCGCGAAGTACGCGGGTGACGCCCACGGGGTGTGGGTGAAGTGGCCGATCCGCAGGTCGGGCCGGCGGCGGCGCAGCAGGTCGGCCGCCAGGCTGAGGTGGTAGTCCTGCACGACCACACGCGCGCGCTCGTCGGCCTCGTCGGCCATGGCGGCCGCGAACGCGTCGTTGTAGCCGACGTACGCCGCCCACTCCCGCCGCCAGGCGAAGTCGAAGACCGGGTTGTTGGCCGTGTCGAACAGGTGGTGCGCGATGAACCACAGCGTCCGGTTGGCGATGCCGTTGTAGGCCCGGTCCTGCAGCACCGGGTCGAGCGCCAGCATCCGGACGTCGGCACCGCCGGTGTCGTGGCCACCGGCGGAGAGCCGGCCGTCCCGGGCCGTCGCGGCCGCCTCGCGGTCGCCGTCGGACAGCGCGGCGCAGACCCAGGTCGCGTTGAGGCGGGCCGCGACCGACGTCAGCCCGGAGACCAGCCCCCCGCCGCCGCGGCTGACGGTGAGCGACCCGTCGCCGGCGGGCCGGAACGACACCGGGCCGCGGTTGGACGCCACGACCACCTGTGCACGGGACATGCGCTGCACAGTACCCAGCCAAGGGGTCGCCGAGGACGGCGGCTCCCCCAGGCGATTCGGTCACCCCGCGCGTTTCGGTCACACCGGCGCACCGCCGCCGCCGTACTGAGCCATTCGGCGCAACGCGGCAATCGAAGAAGTGGCCCGGCTGGGGATGTACGCACCGGTCACTCAACGTGATGAGTCGACTACGCGGTGGAGAGCCCGTGTGGGAGGGGAAACTCAGAGAAGGGCATCTTCGGCGCCAGGGTCGACATGGTGCACCTGGCCACATGCAAACGGCGGGTTCACCTGGAACGGCAACACCTGGAACGGCAACGCGTGGACCGGCAACAGCTGGCTGGGCAGCACGTGGCTCGGCAACACCTGGTCGGGCAACACCTGGGCCGGCAACACCTGGTCGGGCAACACCTGGTCCGGCGCCAGCTTAGCCAACACCATCTGGAAGTAGCGGCTCGAGCACGACGTCAGGCGCCCGTGCGCGTCGCCGATCTCTCGGCGGCGCGCACGCTCGTCATCGGCGGCCGCTCCGCGAGCGGCAGGTCGTAGGGGTCCACCCGGTAGCCGGCCTGAGCGCTGTCGAACTGCATCAGCGTCGTGCTCGCCCGCGATGTCATCGTCACCCGGCCGGAGCGCTCCAGCCGGGACAACGCGGTCTGCTGCAGGACGAACGCCATCCGCCCGAGCGCCTGGTGGTCCTGGTGCCGGTGCACCCGGCGCTCGAGGTCGACCTGCGCGAGCCCGTCGAGTCCCACGGTCTCCAGCAGGTCGATGAGCAGACCGAGCTCGACGCCGTACCCGGAGACGAACGGGACCGCCTCGAGGACCGCGCGGCGGCCGGCGTACTCGCCGGACAGCGGCTGGATGAACCCGGCGAGCTCCGGCCAGTGCAGGTTGATCAGCGGTCGGGCGACGAGCTCGGTGACGCGCCCACCGCCGGTCGGCAGCAGCGCGGCGGCGTCGCCGAGCGGGCGCTCGTAGAACGCCTTGACGAACTGCGTCGACGGGTCGGTCAGCAGCGGGCCGACCAGGCCGTAGACGAAGCTGGGGTGGACGTCCTCGATGTCGGCGTCGATCCAGCAGACGATGTCGCCGGTCGTGGCGTGCAGCGACTTCCACATCGCCTCGCCCTTGCCGGGGATCCGGCCGAGCGAGGGAAGGACGTCTGCCTCCGCCACGACGACCGCGCCGGCCGCGCGCGCCACCTCGGCCGTGCGGTCGGTCGACCCCGGATCGATGACGACCAGCTCGTCGATGAGCGGGATCTGCTCGACCAGCGCTCGGTGCAGCGTCGAGACGATGCTGCCGACGGTGCGCTCCTCGTCGAGCGCGGGGAGGACGACGCTCACGGTGGTGTCGCCCTTGAGTCGCAGCAGCTCCGCGGGGTCGAAGCTCGAGTGGTGGTGGGTCCGCCGGCCGAACCACTCCCAGGCGCAGAGCTGCACGGCCGACCCCTTCCCACGGGATGACATCCGAGTTGACCGGACCCGTCGCGCTGCCTAACACTCGCACACCACAACTGAATACCGCTCATCAAGAGGGGCAGAGGGAACGGCCCGACGAAGCCCCGGCAACCATCGCGACACACTCGTGCGCGGCGCCCAGCGCGCCGCACCGTCGAGGCCGACGCGACAGGTGCTAACTCCGTCCCGCAGCGCCGCCGCGCTGCCGGGAAAGATGAGGAGAGAGGCCTCGACCGCTGTGACTTCCGTACTCCACACCCCCGCCTCCATCTCGGCCGCGCCGTCGGCCGTCCGCGGCCTGCGATGTCGCGAGTGCAGCCGCGCCTACGACGTCGCGCCGATCCACGTCTGCGAGTTCTGCTTCGGACCGCTCGAGGTCGACTACGACCTCGACCTGCTGCGCTCGCGGGTCACCCGGTCGTCCATCGAGGCCGGCCCGCACACCATGTGGCGGTACGCCGACCTGCTGCCGTCCGGCGCCGACCCGGCCACCCGAGTCGACCTCGGCGCCGGCATGACGCAGCTGGTCCGGGCCCGCAACCTCGGCCGGGCGCTCGGCATCGACACGCTCTGGGTCAAGGACGACAGCGGCAACCCGACCCACTCGTTCAAGGACCGCGTGGTGTCCGTGGCGCTGACCAAGGCGGTCGAGTTCGGCTTCACCACCGTCGGCTGCCCGTCCACCGGCAACCTGGCCAACTCGGTCGCCGCGCACGCCGCGCGGGCCGGACTGCGCGCGGTCGTCTTCATCCCGTCAGACCTCGAGCAGGGCAAGGTCGTCCAGTCCGCTGTCTACGGCCAGACGCTGATCGCGGTTGACGGCAGCTACGACGACGTCAACCGGCTGTGCGCCGAGATCGCCGGCGAGGAGCCGTGGGCGTTCGTCAACGTCAACGTCCGGCCCTACTACGCCGAGGGCTCGAAGACCGTCGCCTTCGAGATCGCCGAGCAGCTCGGCTGGCGCCTGCCGCAGCAGGTCGTCGTACCGGTCGCCTCCGGGTCGCTGCTCACCAAGATCGAGAAGGGCTTCAAGGAGCTCGTCGCGCTCGGGCTCGTCGAGGACACGCCGTTCCGGATCTACGGTGCGCAGGCGAGCGGCTGCAACCCGGTCGCCGCGGCGTTCAAGGCCGGGTGGGACATCGTCAAGCCGGTGAAGCCGGACACCATCGCCAAGTCGCTCGCGATCGGCAACCCGGCCGACGGCCCGTACGCGCTGGAGACCTGCCGGCGTACCGGCGGAGCGGTCGAGGAGGTCGGCGACGACGAGGTCGTCGAGGGCATCCGGCTGCTGGCGCAGACCGAGGGCATCTTCGGCGAGACCGCCGGCGGTGTCAGCGTGAGCACCCTACGCAAGCTGGTCACCACCGGCCGGCTCGACCCGTCGCTGGAGACCGTCGTGCTCAACACCGGCGACGGGCTCAAGACGCTCGACGCGGTCGCGTCCGTCGTCGGGCCGACCCACACCATCTCGCCGGCGCTCGCGGACTTCCGCGCGACCGGTGTCACCGAGGGGAGCTAGCCCGATGGCAGTGTCGATCCGCATCCCGACGCCGATGCGCAACCTGACCGGCGGCGCCGCGGAGGTGTCGGTGGAGGCGGCGACCCTGAGCGAGGCGATCAAGGCGCTGGACGTCGCCCACCCCGGCGTGGCCGAGCGGGTGCTCGACGAGTCCGGAGCGCTGCGGCGCTTCGTCAACGTCTACGTCGGCGACGAGGACGTCCGCTTCCTCGACGGCCTGCAGACCGAGCTGTCCGACGGCACGTCCATCTCGATCATCCCAGCCGTCGCCGGAGGGTAGCCGGGCGGTAACGTTCGCCCGGTGCAGTTTCCCCGCCTCAACCACCCGGCGCAGTTCGTCGTGGCCGGGTTCGCAGCGGCGGTAACCGTCGGGACGCTGCTGCTGCTGGTCCCGATGGCGGCGCCGGCGGCGGGGGGCGCCGACTTCGTCGATGCACTGTTCACCGCGACGTCGGCGGTCTGCGTGACCGGGCTGGTCACCGTCGACACGGCGGTCTTCTGGTCGGGCTACGGGCAGGTCGTCATCCTGGCGCTGATCCAGATCGGCGGGCTGGGGATCATGACGCTCGCGACGATGCTGGGCCTGCTGGTGTCGGACCGGTTCGGTCTGCGCAACCGGCTGAACGCCGCCGCCGAGTCGCGCCACGTCGGACTGGCGGACGCTCGCCGGGTCCTGCTCGGTGTCGTGCGGACCAGCCTGCTCTTCGAGGCGGCAGGCACGCTGGTGCTCGCGGCGCGCTTCCTCATCGGGTACGACGAGCCGCCGGCACGCGCGCTCTGGCTCGGGCTCTTCCACTCGGTGTCGGCGTTCAACAACGCCGGCTTCGCGCTGTTCAGCGACAACCTGATCCGCTTCGGCACGGACCCGTTCGTCAGCCTGCCGCTCGCCGCGCTCGTGATCGTCGGCGGCCTGGGCTTCCCGGTGCTGTTCGAGCTGCGCGGGGAGTGGCGCGTCCCGCGCGGCTGGTCGGTGCACACCAAGATCGTGATGTCGATGACGGGGATCCTGCTCCTGGCCGGCACGACGCTGTTCCTGACGCTCGAGTGGCACAACCCCGGGACGCTCGGGCCGATGAGTGCGCCGGGCAAGCTGGTCGCCGGGTTCTTCCAGGGTGTCATGCCGCGCACGGCGGGGTTCAACAGCATCGACACCGGCGCGCTCAACCCGGAGACGATGCTGGGGTCCGACGTGCTGATGTTCATCGGCGGCGGCCCCGCCGGCACTGCTGGCGGGATCAAGGTGACGACGTTCGCGGTGCTGCTGTTCGTCATCATCACGGAGGTGCGCGGCGACCAGAGCGTCTCGGCGTTCGACCGGCGCATCCCGCGCGACGCGCAGCGCCAGGCACTGGCAGTGGCGCTGCTCGCAGTCGCGGTCGTCTTCGCGGCTACCGGGGTGCTGCTCGTGCTGACCGACTTCTCCCTCGACGCGGTGCTCTTCGAGACGGTGTCGGCGTTCGCGACCGTCGGGCTCTCGACGGGCATCACCGCTGACGTCGGCACAGCCGGCCAGCTGGTGCTGACGGCGTTGATGTTCCTCGGCCGGCTCGGGCCGATCACGCTCGCGTCCGCCCTCGCGCTGCGCACCCGGCCGCGCCTGTACGACCTTCCGCACGAACGCCCGATCATCGGCTAGCGCAACGGAGACGTCATGTCCGACCTGTTCACCCGGGGGAAGGCCCAGAAGTCCCGCCGCATGGCCGAGATCGACAGCGTCGTCGTGATCGGCCTCGGCCGGTTCGGCAGCGCCCTCGCACTGGAGCTGATGTCGTCGGGCACCGAGGTCCTCGGCATCGACGGCGACGAGGAGATCGTGCAGCGGTTGAGCGACAAGCTCACGCACTGCGTCCGCGCCGACAGCACGAACGAGGAGGCACTGCGGCAGCTCGCCGTTCCGGAGTTCGACCGAGCCGTCGTCGGGATCGGCAGCAACATCGAGGCGAGTCTGCTCACGGCGTCGCTGCTGAAGAGCCTCAAGGTCGGCAACATCTGGGCGAAGGCGATCAGCGAGGCGCACGGGCGGATCCTCGAGCAGCTCGGGATCACCCATGTCGTCTACCCGGAGCACGACATGGGGCGCCGGGTCGCGCACCTCGTCAAGGGGCGGATGCTCGACTTCATCCAGTTCGAGCCGGACTTCGCGATGGTCAAGACCGCACCGCCCCGGGCGATCCTCGGCGTGCCGCTGTCGCAGACCGGCATCCGGCGTGGGCACGGCGTGACAGTGGTCGGGGTGAAGCGACCGCACGGCGCGTTCATGCACGCGACCGGCGAGACCGTGCTCGAGGCGGGCGACACGATCATCGTGTCGGGGACGCCGCGCGCCGTGGAGAAGTTCAGCGACCTCCGCTAGGCGCCGGCCGGCCGGCTCTCGCGGACGACTGTCGCGCCGCGGGCCGGGATCGCCACGTCGCCGTCGTACGCCGCGCCGGTGAGCAGGTCGGTGCCCGAGCCGGGCGCGGTCACGTCCTCGTCGGTGTGGTTGATGAGGAAGCGGTACGACGAGTCGGCGCCGACCCGGCGGACCGTCTCCACGCCCTCGGGCAGCGCGGCTGAGGCGTCGCGGCCGGCCGGCAGCGTCGCGAGGAGCGCGCGCAGGTCGCCGGTGTCGAGCGCTGTCGAGAGGTACCACGCCTCGCCGGCCCCGACCCCGTGCCGCGTCAGCGCCGGGCCGCCGGCCTGCGGGCCGTCGGCGAACGTGCGCACGACGTCCGCGCCCGCCGGCCGGACCGCCTCGGACCAGACCGTGCCGACGCTGCCGTCGTCGAGCCGCACGCGCTCTCCCTCACGCAACGGGGCGAACTCGTCGATCCAGAGGCCGAGCACGTCGCGCAGCGCGCCGGGGTAGGGACCCGCGTGGACGGCGTCGTGCTCGTCGACGATGCCGGAGAAGAACGAGACGAGCAGGCAGCCGCCGCCGGCGACGTACCGGCGCAGGTTGGCCGATGCCGCCGCGGTGGTCAGGTAGAGGCTCGGTACGACGACGAGCGGGTAGCCGCTGAGGTCGGCGGTGGGCGCGACGATGTCGACGGTCCGGTCCGCGCGCCAGAGCGCGTCGTAGAACGCGTCGAAGCGCGCCCGGAACGTGACGTCGACCGACGGGCGGTACTCCAGCTCCGTCGCCCACATCGACTCGTAGTCCCAGACGACGGCCGCCTCGGCGGCGACACGGGAGCCGCGCACCTCGGCCAGGTTGTCGAGGTCGGCACCGAGCGCGGCGACCTCCTGCCAGACGCGGCCCCGCTCGCCGCTCTGCGGGACGAGCGCCGAGTGGAACTTCTCGGCGCCGAACCGCGACTGCCGCCACTGGAAGAACAGCGTGCCGTCGGCGCCGCGGGCGAGGTGGCTGAAGACCGTCCGGCGCAGCTCACCGGGCTTCCTGGCGACGTTGCGCGGCTGCCAGTTGACCGCCGACGCCGATGTCTCCATCAGCAGCCACGGCTCGCCGCCGGCGAGCCCCCGGGTGAGGTCGGCGGCGAGCGCGACCTCGAGGTGGTTCTCCGGGTCCGCGGCCGTCGGGTAGTGGTCGTTGCTGACGACGTCGACCTCCTCGGCCCACCGCCAGTAGTCGAGGTGCCTGCAGTTCGTCGTCATGAAGTTCGTTGTGATCGGCACACCCGGGCTGGCCTCGCGGATGACGTCGCGCTCGCCCATGAAGCAGGCAAGGAACGAGTCGGACATGAACCGCTGGTAGTCGAGCTGCTGCGACGGGTTGACGACTCCTGGCGCGGCGCGCGGCGGGGTGATCTGCGCCCAGTCGCTGTAGCGCTGGCCCCAGAACGTCGTGCCCCAGGCGGCGTTGACCGCGGCCAGGTCGTCGTAGCGCTGCTGCAGCCAGCCGACGAAAGCGGCGGCGCAGCTGTCGCAGTGGCAGCGGCCGACGGTCGAGCCGAACTCGTTGCCGACGTGCCACAGCGCGACCGCCGGGTGCTCGCCGTACCGCTCGGCGAGCCGGCCGGCGATGCCGGCGGCCGCGCTGCGGTAGGCCGCCGAGTTTGGGCAGAAGTGCTCGCGCGACCCGATGCCGAGTCGGACGCCGTCGCGATCGACCGGCAGGCTGTCCGGGTGCGCCCTGGCGAGCCAGGCCGGCGGCGATGCGGTCGGCGTGGCCAGGCAGACGCCGATGCCGCCGCCGTGCAGGCCCTCGATGACGTCGTCGAGCCAGCCGAAGTCGTACGCGCCCTGCTTCGGCTCGAGCATCGCCCAGGAGAAGACGCCGACGGTCGCGAGCGTGACGTGGGCCGCGCGCATCAGGCGGACGTCGTCCGCCCACACCTCGCGCGGCCACTGCTCGGGGTTGTAGTCGCCGCCGAACCCGATGCGCTGGAGCCGCGGCGGCCATCGGCGGGTGCTGGCTGGGGTGGCCGGCATGGCGCTGTCAGCCGGTTCGGTCATGCGTGCGTTCCTACCACTGTCACGCGGTCCGAGCCGATGGGCCCTACTGCAGGCGCTCGGCCAGGTAGCGGAGGCCGATCGGGTAGCGGTAGTCGATCCCCATGTGCGTCGCGTCGAACAGCTCGAAGAAGACGTCGGTCACGCCGATCTTCGCCAGCTCCGAGCGGAACGCCGCCGCGCCGAGGTCGAGGTACCAGTCGTCGCGCTTGCCGGCGTCTATGTAGATCGCCGTCAGGCCGCGCAGCGCGTCGGCGTACTGCGGCACCATCCGCACCGGGTCCCAGTCGAGCCAGCGCTGCCAGCGGTCGGGGACGAGCGCGCCGGTCTCGACGTCGAACGGCAGCTGCACGGTGCCGTCGTCGTCGGCGGAGAACGCGGCGGAGCAGCCGTAGGTCATCACCAGCCCGCCGTCGCTGTCCTTGGTGAACGCCGGCCGGCTGCCGAAGTCCGCCCAGAACCTCTCGTACGAGCCCTCGTAGTCGTCGCGCAGCGTCCGCGCCGCCTTGGCGAACTCGCCCAGGTAGCAGTACTCGTAGAGCGAGTCGCCCGCGTGGGTCGCCAGGCCGCCGAAGAGGTCGGGCCGGAGCATCGGCGTGATCATCGCGCCGAAGCCGCCGCTCGACTTGCCGCTCACACCGCGGTGGGCGGCCGCCGCCTTGGTCCGGTAGCGCTCGTCGACGAACGGCACGACCTCGTCGCAGAGGTAGGAGTGGTAGCGGCCGGTGCCGGGCGAGTCGACGAACTGGCTGCCGCCGTACGCCGTCCAGGCGTCGACGTAGACGACGATGCACGGCGGCGCGTCGCCGGCCGCGAATAGCGCGTCGGCGGTCTCCGGGAAGGGCTGGCGGTACGGCGTGCGGTTGCGCCACATCGCGACGTGCCCGGTGTAGCCCTGCAGCACGTAGACCGCCGGGTAGCGGCGGTCCGGCTCGTCGTCGTAACCGGGTGGCGTGTAGACCCACAGCGGCCGCTGGTGCGGATCGCCGAGCGGGTTGTCGCGGAGCAGCTCGCTGTCGATCGTCAGCTCGTCGATGCGCCCGGCCAGCTCGGTGTCCCAAGGAAGTGGCATGCGTCCTTCCTACACCAGCGCGCCCGAGGCGAGGG
>DASQMY010000178.1:0-6329 GCA_035645255.1 Mycobacteriales bacterium | reverse complement strand
GCGGGAGCCGGTCGAAGTCCGCGTCGACGTACTCGTCCAGCTCGGCGAACGACACCGCCACGACCCACACCCCCGATCCCGGTCAGAGCCGGCGGAACTGCTCGGCTACTGCTCAAGAACACTACCGGGCGGGTGTGACAGCAACCCTTACCGCACAAGGCATGTGGACGACTTCGGACGCAGCGAAACGGCTGTGGAGAGAGGCCGAGAAATGTCAGCCCAAGATGGGAAGCAGCGAGGCCGTCGAGGGTCGCCGCCTACACGCCGCCGATCACGACGAGAGTCACCAGCCAGAGCAGGAGACCGCCGACAAGACCGGCCGGCAGCCACCACAGCACCTTCTCGCGGCCATGACTCCGCACGGCCCAGCGCGCGAGCGACAGCAGCGCCGCGCCGCCCGCCACGCCGGTCGCGGCAAGCAACCCCGAGAAGACGGCGAGCAGCGCTGTGCCGAGACCGCACCAGTCGTCGCACTCCGCATCGCCCTCGAGCCGGATGCTGCCGAGGATCGCGCCGCCCAGCGTGGGGAGGGCTGCGAAGCCGACCGCGACCAGCACCCAGCCGGCCACCCGCGTCCACCGGACGACCGGCGGCGCTGTGTCCAACGGGTCGGGCAGCGACTGCCGCCACTGCCTACCCCGCCGCTGGTTCACCTGCGTCCACGCCGGCTGCACCGACGTCGGCTGAGCCGGCTGGGCCCACGCCGGCTGAGCCGGCGGCGCCGGATACGGCCACTGAGCGGGCTGCAGCCAGCCCGCCTCCTGTGCGCGGATCTGCTCGAGAACACGGGACCGCAGTGCACCGACGGCGTACCGCGCGTGCGCCAGCGCGAGAACCCCGGCCATCACGAGCAGCGGCCCGCAGAAGAACATGACCGCGAGCAGCAGCTTGCCGCCGTCGGATCCGCCGGACGACCCGGCCGGCTGCTCGGAGAGCGCGCCGGACAGGACGCCCCCGAGCGACCCCAGCGCGATCGCCGCGAGCGCCACCTGCCGCGGCACCCGCATACCCGCGCTACTCCCGGATCTGACCGTCACCGGTCACGACGAACTTCGTCGACGTCAGCTCCGGCAGCCCCATCGGGCCGCGCGCGTGCAGCTTCTGCGTCGAGATGCCGATCTCCGCACCGAAGCCGAACTCGCCGCCGTCGGTGAAGCGCGTGGAGCAGTTGACCATGACAGCAGCCGAGTCGACGGCCGCGACGAACCGCCGGGCGGCTCCCTGGTCTCCCGTCACGATCGCCTCGGTGTGACCGCTGCTCCAGCGCCGGATGTGGTCGACCGCTGCGTCCAGCGACGGCACGACGCCGACCGCGAGCTGCAGGTCCAGGTACTCCGCCGCCCAGTCGTCGTCCGTCGCGTGGACGACGTCGCGGGAGAACGACGCAACGGCGTTGTCGCCGTGCACCGTCACGCCCGCCGACTGCAGCGCACGGAGGATCCGCGGCAGGAACACCTCAGCGACGTCGACGTGCACCAGCAGCGACTCCGCGGCGTTGCACACCGCGGGTCGCGACGTCTTCGCGTTGAGGACGATCGCCTCCGCCATGTCGAGATCAGCGGCCGCGTCGACGTACACGTGGCAGTTGCCCACACCGGTCTCGATCACCGGGACGGTGGCCTCCTCGACGACCGCGCGGATCAACCCCGCGCCGCCGCGCGGCACGAGCACGTCGACCAGCCCGCGCAGCCGCATCAGCTGCTTGACCGAGTCGTGGTCGACGCCAGGGACCAGCTGTACGGCGTCGCGCGGCAGCCCGGCCTCCGTGCCTGCCGCGTCGAGGATCCGGACGAGCACCTCGTTGCTGCGCAAGGCGGACGCCGAGCCGCGCAGCAGCGCTGCGTTGCCGCTCTTGAGGCAAAGCCCGGCCGCGTCGACCGTGACGTTCGGCCGTGCCTCGTAGATCATCCCGACGACTCCGAGCGGCACCCGGATCTGCCGCAGCTCCAAGCCGTTCGGCAGCGTGTAGCCGCGCACCACCTCGCCCACGGGGTCGGGCAGGCCGACGACCTGCCGCAGCCCGGCCGACATGTCGCTGGTCCGCCGGGGTGTCAGCGTCAGCCGGTCGAGCACGGCGGCGGTCAGGCCGTCGTCGCGGCCCTTCTCGAGGTCGCGCGCATTGGCGGCGAGGATCTCGTCGACCCGGCGGTCCAATGCGTCCGCCATCGCTGACAGAGCGGCGTCCTTGGTGCTCCGCGGGAGCATGGCGAGCTCCGCGGCCGCGACCTTCGCGCGGCGGGCGACGTCGACGACGTCGGTATCGATGGCGGTCACCGCAGCTCCCTCGTCGGCAGGCTTCCAGAGTAGCCAGCCCGCGGCCCGTCGCGGGCATCACAGCCGCCGACAGCGGAATGCGGGTGAGGTCCGCGCCGGTGGGGCGTACCGTTTGTCCCGGGGGGTCGACCCGTCGCCTGGAGGAATTGTGACGATCCAGCTGGAGCGCCCGTCCGAGGCCCTCTCCAAGACCGAGCAGCCACGGCTCCTGCCGTGGCGGACCGACGCCGCACCGCCCGCTCCGCCGCAGCCGGCCGGCGGGCGTGGCGACTGGCTCACCCGTGAACTGCCCGTCAGGTGGGCGCTCGCGATCTCGCTCGGGTGGCCGGTCGCCATCGTCGCGCTCGCGATCCTCGAGCCGGCGCCCGTCGACCCCGACGCACCCGTGCCGCTGGTGGTCAGCCTGCTCGGCTCGCTGCAGGTGCTGACCTTCATCGGAGCGGTCATCGCGGCGATCGCCCGTCGGCGGGCTGCGGCAGCCAGCTCGATCGTCGCCGCCGGCATCGGCGTGGTCTTCGCGGTCGCCTGCCCGGCAACCGGGCACCACGCGCTGGCGCCGTGGTGGTTTGCGTCCCTCGCCATCACCGGCGTGCTGTTCGCCGGGAGCGTCGCCGCCTGGCGCCGCAGCTGACCGGCGGGGCCGCTTCAGCGCACCTGGCCGCCGAGCTCCGGCGGCAGCTGGATCAGCCCGCCCACCGCGAGACCCAGACCCGCCATGTCGATGACGACGTCGGCCAGCTGCTCCGGCGGACCCCACGGCGACTCGGGCGCTGCCAGCATCAGCGACACCATCCCGTGCGCCGCCGACCATAGCGCGAACGCCAGCACCTGCGGGTCGCCGGGTGGGAAGATCCCGATGTCCAGGCAGCGCTGGACGGCATCCACGAGATGGCGGAACGCGGCCTGCTCGCTCAGCTCGGTCGCGGCGTACCCCTCCGGCGTCTCGCGGCTCTGGAACAGGATCCGGTACTGCACCGGGTTGGCGAGCCCGAAGCTGATGTAGGCGAGACCGCGGGCGCGCAGGGACAGCAGCGGCGCCTCGAACTCCGCTCCCGCGCGCTCCATCACGTCGTCCAGCCGCCGGAAGTGCTCCTCGCACACAGCGAACACCAGCTCGGTCTTGTCCGCGAAGTGCAGGTAGATCGACGGCGGCGTGACCCCGACCCGGTCGGCGATCGCCCGGATCGACAGCGACCCGACGTCACCGGACTCGACGAGCAGCTGGTCCACCGCGGCGACGATCTCGTCGCGCAGTGCGCCGCCCTCGCCCCGCCGCGCTCTGGTACGCCGGCGCGGCGGGACGGCGTCGAGGGTGTCGGCTATCTCGAGCTCCCTGCGGACACTGCGGCGGTGTCGCCTGACGCCCCCGCGGGCAGCGGCGCGCTCTCCGCCTCACGGAAGCCGAACCGGTCGTGGAAGCGGCGCAGCGGTGCGGGCGCCCACCAGTTGGCGTTGCCGGCGAGCCGCATGAACGCCGGCACCAGCGCACCGCGGACCAGCGTCGCGTCCATCAGCACCGCCAAGGTCAGTCCCACACCCATCATCTTGATGAACGAGATGCCCGACGTCGCGAACGCGCCGAACACCACGGCGAGGAGCAGCGCCGCCGCGGTCACGATACGTCCTGTCCGCTCGAGGCCGAGCGCGACCGAGGCGGTGTTGTCACCGGTCCGGTCGTACTCCTCCTTGATCCGGCTGAGGAGGAAGACCTCGTAGTCCATCGACAGTCCGAAGGCGATGCAGAACATCAGGATCGGCGTCGACGTGTCGAGCGTCCCGGTAGCGGTGAAGTCGAGCGTGTCGGCGAGGTTGCCCTCCTGGAAGATCCACACCATCGCGCCGAACGTCGCCGTCAGGCTGAGCAGGTTGAGCACCACGGCCTTGACCGGCACGAGCACGCTGCCGGTCATCATGAACAGCACGACGAACGTGACGATCGCGATGAGGACCGCGGCGAGCGGCACCCGGTCGAAGATCGCCGCCTTCGAGTCGACGAGCTGCGCGGACGGGCCGCCGACCTGCACGTCCCACGGGGCGTCCATGGCCCGCACCGCCTCGACCATCCGCTCGCCCTCCGGCGACAGCGGCTCGATCTCCGGCAGCACGTTCAGCCAGGTGCCGGGTCGCCGGGGGCCACCGAAGCGCTCAGCAGCGGGGCCCGGCTCCGCGACCTTGCGACCGTCGGCGTACGAGCCGGTCAGTGCGTCGACCCGGGAGACGTCCGGCAGCAGCGACAGCCGCTCGGCGTACGCCGAGATGTCGGCCGGCGACGCCGTCGCGTCCGGTGCCACGACCGTCAGCGCCTCGGCCTCGCTGCTGGTGAACCCGGTCCGGATGTCCTCGTGCACCTGGTGGCTCGACACGCCGGACGGCAGCGCTCGATCGTCCGGCAGCCCGAACCGCACGCCGAGGAAGGGCGCCCCGAGCACGAGCAGCAGGGCGATCACGCCGGTCGCGACGCCGACCGGCCGGCGCATCACTGCGAGGGCGACCCGGTGCCAGAACCCGTGGCCGGCCACCGGCTTGCGGCGCGGCCGCCAGAGCCGCCAGGCATCGACGCGCGTCCCGAGGACTGCGAGCAGTGCCGGGAGCACGACGACCGCGCCGACGGCTGCGAGCGTCACCACGGCGATGCCGGCGTAGGCGAACGACCGCAGGAAGTAGAGCGGGAAGACGAGCAGCGCGGCGAGCGACACGGCGACGGTGAGTGCGCTGAACGCGACGGTGCGCCCCGCCGTACGCACGCTCTCGACGACAGCGTCGTGCACCGGCCGGCCCGCGACCAGCTCCTCGCGGTAGCGGCTGACGACGAACAGGCTGTAGTCGATCGCCAGGCCGAGCCCGAGCGCAGTGGTCAGGTTGAGACTGAAGATCGAGACGTCGGTGAAGAGCAGCACCAGGCGCAGTACGGCGAACGTGCCGAGGACGGCGACCGCGCCGATCAGCAGCGGCAACGACGCCGCCACGACGGATCCGAAGACCAGGACGAGCAGGACCATCGTGATCGGGACTGCGAAGAGCTCTGCCCGCTTCAGGTCGCTCTCCACCGTGCCGCCGATCTGCCGGAACACCTCCGCCTGCCCGCCGACGCGCACGTCGATCGCGGCGTCACTGCGGGTGTAGCGCGGCGAGAGGTGCTCGATTCGCTCGGTGACTGCGTCCTCGTCGCCGTCGATGCGGGCGAGCACGAGGGCCTGCCGGCCGTCGGTGCTCCGGAGCGGCGGCGGCGAACCGAGCGACCAGTACGACACCGCGGTGGCGATCCCCTCCTCGGCGGCGAGCTCCGCGGTAAGCGCCGCACCGGACCGCGCGGCAGCCGCCTCGTCGACCGCACCGGACCGCGCGGTGACCAGCAGTACGACGTTGGGCTGCCCCGACCCGAACTGCTCGGTCAGGACGTTCTCGGCGGCGATCGACTCGGCGGCCGGGTCGTCGAAGCCGCCGGAGGACAGCCGGGTGGCGACTCCCCCGCCGTAGGCGCCGGCCAATACGAGGGCGACGAGGGTGAGCACGAGCACGGCGACCCTTCGCCGTACGACGGTCGTTGCGAGCCGAGTCAGCATGGCGATCCCCAGGAGACGACAATGGTTAACGACGTAAACTTAACAGTGTTAAGGGGTGTGTCAAGCCTGGGAGCGAGGAATCCTGAACGACAGGGCTTGCCTTCTCCATACTCGGTATGCATACTCCGTAACACCGACATGGAGGGGGCTCGAATGTCCGTCCGGCAGGGACTGCTCGCACTGCTCGCACGGCAGCCGATGTACGGCTACCAGCTGAAGACCGCATTCGAGTCGGAGACCGGCAACGTCTGGCCGCTCAACATCGGCCAGGTCTACACGACGCTCGCCCGGCTGGAGCGGGACGGCCTCGTCACGGCCGCGGGGGACGACGACGAGGGGCACACGCTCTATGACCTGACGCCGCCGGGGCGGATCGAGCTCGACCACTGGTTCACCAGCCCGGTCGACCGGTCCGCCCCGGCACGGGACGAGCTGGCGGTCAAGCTGGCCCTCGCCGTCACCAGCCCGACCGTCGACGTTCGCCGGGTCGTG
>DASQMY010000177.1:0-1658 GCA_035645255.1 Mycobacteriales bacterium | reverse complement strand
CCCGACGAGCAGCAGCAGGAGCGCTTCCGCGAGCGCGGCGTCGAGCTGATGTTCGCCGAGATCAAGCGGACGCTCGCCGCGTTCGGCGTCGAGTTCGACGTCTACTTCAGCGAGCGCACGCTGCACGAGACCGGCGCCCTGGAGAAGGCGATCGCCCGGCTGCGGGAGAACGGCCACGTCTACGAGGCCGACGGTGCCACCTGGCTGCGCACCACCGACTTCGGTGACGACAAGGACCGGCCCCTGGTCAAGAGCGACGGCGACCCGACCTACTTCGCCGCCGACTGCGCCTACTACCTGGACAAGCGCTCCCGGGGCTTCGACAAGGTCGTGATCATGCTCGGCGCCGACCACGCCGGGTACGTCGGCCGGTACCGGGCGCTGGTCGCCGCGGTCGGCGACGACCCCGACGCCAACCTGGAGATCCTGCTCGGCCAGCTGGTCAACCTGGTCCGCGACGGCGAGCCGGTGCGGATGAGCAAGCGGGCCGGCACCGTCGTCCTGCTCGAGGACCTCGTGGAGGCCGTCGGCGCGGACGCCGCCCGCTACGCGTTGGCACGGGCCTCGGTCGACCAGCAGATCGACCTGGACCTCGACCTGTGGAGCCGGCAGACCAACGACAACCCGGTCTTCTACGTCCAGTACGCGCACGCGCGGATCTCCTCGGTGCTGCGCAACGCCGCCGACCTGGGCATCGCCCTCGGTGAGCCGGGGGACGTCGACGCCGCGCAGCTGACCCACGAGCGGGAGAACGCGCTGCTGCGGGCGCTCGGGGAGTTCCCGCGGGTGCTCACCTCGGCCGCGGAGCTGCGCGCCCCGCACCGGGTGGCCCGCTACCTGGAGGAGCTGGCCGGCACCTACCACCGCTTCTACGACTCCTGCCGGGTGCTGCCCCGCGGGGACGAGGAGACGACCCCGCTGACCGTCGCCCGGCTGTGGCTGTGCGCGGCGACCGCCGTGGTGCTGCGCAACGGCCTCGGCGTGCTCGGCGTGAGCGCCCCGGAGCGGATGTGAGAGCGCACCCGGCAGGGCCGCTGCACGGGGGGATGACCCCGCCGCCGTCCGTCGGCCTGCCACCGGCCGACCTCGGGGCGCTGGACCCGCAGGTCTGGCCGCGCTCGGCCCGGCGGGTCGGCGGCGAGCTGCACCTGGGCGGCCGGCCGGTCACCGAGCTGGCGCGTACGCACGGCACGCCGCTGTTCGTCCTCGACGAGGGCGACTTCCGGGGCCGCGCGGCCGACTTCGCCGCCGCCTTCACCGACGCGGACGTGCACTACGCCTCCAAGGCGTTCCTCTGCGGTCAGGTCGCCCGCTGGATCGCCGACGACGGCCTGCACCTGGACGCCTGCTCCGGCAACGAGCTGGCCCTCGCCCTGGCCGCCGGCTTCCCGGCCGAGCGGATCGCCCTGCCCGGCAACAACAAGTCGCTCGTCGAGCTGCAGCTGGCCGTGGACGCCGGCATCGGCCACGTCGTCCTCGACTCCTTCGACGAGATCGACCGGCTGGTGCCGCTGGCCGCCGCCCGGGTCGCCGCCGGCGGCGCGCCGGTGCCGGTGCTGATCCGGACGACGGTCGGCATCGAGGCGCACACCCACGAGTTCATCGCCACCGCGCACGAGGACCAGAAGTTCGGGTTCTCGCTGACCACCGGCGACGCG
>DASQMY010000176.1:0-9789 GCA_035645255.1 Mycobacteriales bacterium | reverse complement strand
AGCAGGCTCGCCTCGCGCGGCATGGGCCCGACCCGGCAGAGCAAGTCACGCAGATCGGCCACCCTGACCAGCCCCTGCTGTACGGCAGCGGCGAGCGGACCGCGCGCGTCGTCCAGGCTCCGCGCCGCCCGGGCCATCTCGACGAGCGCGCGCGGCAACCGCATGCGCGGCGGCTGGTGGAGGGGGTGGACGTCGTCGCACTCGTCCGGAGCGCAGCGCGCCCGGTGCACGCGGACGAACGACTGCGACTGCGCCGACGACGAGTGCGGCACGGTCACGTGGACGAGCTCGTCGGCGTACCGCTGCAGTCCGTCGAGCGTCGCGCTCGTGTGGTGGCTCAGCGCGGCGCGCGGCCCGGCGTACAGGACCGCAGCCCAGCGCTGCTGCTCCGCGGTCAGCGGCCCGTTGTGGGTCACGACGACGAGTGGGAGCGGCCGCTGCCACCGCCCACCCGGTGGTGTCAGCCGCTGGAGCTGGCCCTTGGAGACGTGCGCCAATGCCTGCCGGCTCGACAGCACACCCCTCTGGTTGTCGAGAAGCTCGTCGAGCGTCATCGCTCGATCGTGGTGTCAGCCGGCGCATCACAACGGCCCGCGCCTCGAATCTGTGGACAAGTGCGGCCGCTGCCACGCCGTCGCACCGTCGCTCGCAAGGCTGTTGGATCAGGTTGGGCGTGGATCGGATCGGATTGGCGATTCGATCGGCGCCCAACCTGATCATCAAGCCGGGCACGCGACCCGGAAGCTGCGGGGCGGCGACGCGACCAGGTTGCGCGGCAGCGCCGGGTCCGTCACGACGGCGCGACCTCCTGCCAGGCGACGGTGAGCTCGCCCAGCCGCCACCGCGCCGGGTTGCGCGCGACCCGCCGGCCGGACGCGACCAGCAGGCCGGCCGCCTCCACCCAGCGGGTACGCGGGCTCGCGTCGGCCCCGCCGGCGGACCGCTCCCACGCCCGGTCCCAGTCCCGCAGCAGCGCGTGCACCGGCTCGCCGGGGACGTTGCGGTGGATCAGCGCCTTGGGCAGCCGCTCCGCCAGGTCGCTCGGCCGCTCCAGCCCGTCGACCCGAGCGGCGAAGGTCAGCGTCCGCGGCCCGCGCGCGTCGAGCGCCACCCACACGGCCCGCCGGCCGATCTCGTCGCACGTCCCCTCGACCAGCACGCCGTCCGCGTCGAGCTGCGCGCACAGCACCGCCCAGGCGCCCGCCGCCGCGGTCTCGTCGTACTGCCGGAGCACGTTCATCGCGCGTACGACGACGGGCCGGCGCGTGCCGACCGGCAGGTTGAAGCCGCCGCGCGCGAAGGACAGCCCTGGCCGCGCGAACGGCTGGGCCACGTCGACCCGCTCGCGCGCGATCTCCACGCCGAGCACGTCGACGTCCGTACGCACCTCGGCGGCGAGCCGGCCGTGAAGCTCGACCGTCGTCACCGGGTGCCGGCCGTAGCCGAGATCCACGACGAGGGGATCTGCGGCCCGGCGCAGCCGCGCGCCGTGCAGCGCCACCAGCCAGCGGTCGAGCCGGCGCAGCCGGTTGGGTGCCGTGGTGCCGCGGGTCTCCGCGCCAGCCGGGCGGTGCGGCGGCGGGAGGTGCGCCGGCTGGCCCGAGCCAACCGTGTCCGCGGTCGGGCGGCCGGCGCGACGGGACATGCGTCAGTCGCCTACCCGCTGCAGCCGCGCCGACAGGTGCGACTGGAGCGGCTGGCCGACGGCCGCCAGGTCGAGCGCGTACATCAGCTCGACCCCGACCATGCCGTAGAGGCGCTTGAGACCGGTGACCTCCTTGGCGGTCCGCGTCCGCGCGACCAGGTCGGTCGCCAGCTCGATCTTGCGCCCCTCCACGGTCCCGACGTAGATCTCGACGAACCCGGTCGGGCGCGACATCACCACCTCGATCGAGCCACCGGGCTGCGGCCGGAAGTAGCCCGACTCGGCGGCGAGCGGCCGCCCGTCGTCGAGCGACCACGACCGCTGGCTGTAGGCGACGAACGCCTTGCCGTTGTGGCGGAACGTCAGCTCCTCGCCGTACGCGAAGTCCTCGATCGTGGGGTAGCTGCCGACGCCCTCGCCGCGCCATGTCCCGAGCAGGTAGGCGATCGGCTGGACGGCGTCGTGCACCGGCGTGGGAGTCGTCATGCGGCCGAGGCTACCGAGCGTCGGCGAGTGGGCCGAACGACAGCGCCCAGAGCACGGCGGTCAGCGACAGACCGTCCCGGACCGCTCCGCGAGCGACGAGCGCGCGCACCTCGTCGGCCGGCACCCACTCGACGCGGTCCGCCTCGCTCGGGTCGCTCGGCTCGCCGACGTGCTCGGCCCCCGACGCGGCGAAGAGGTGGAAGAGCTGATCGCTCGTCCCGTTGGTCGGGTGGTACGTCGTCAGCGGCGTGAGCGGGCCGGGCCGCCACCCGGTCTCCTCGAGCACCTCACGCGCGGCCGCGGCGACCGGCACCTCGCCCGGCTCGATCTTCCCGGCCGGGATCTCCCACCCCCACGAGTCGGTGATGACCCGGTGCCGCCACAGCAGCAGCACGCCGCGCTGCGGGTCGTGCACGACGACGCCGGCGGCCTTGTTGGGCATGTGCACCACGTGGTGCTCGAACCGGTCGCCGCCGGGGACCTCGACGTCGGCGAGGCGCACGCACACCCAGTCGCTCTCGTAGAGCGATCGCTCGCCGTGCACCGTCCACTGCATGACCGGTGAGGCTACCGGTACGCCGACGCGTGGGCGGCGCGCGGCCGGGGCATCCCCCGTGGGAATGATCGGGGCCGCCGGCACGCTCTGTCGGTGGGGGAGAAGGAGGATCGAGCAGTGCAGATCGCGCGCGCCCGGGCCCTGCCCATCGGCCCGCTGCCGCGGCGCATCGCGACGATCTCGGTGCACACCTCCCCGCTCGAGCAGCCCGGCAGCGGCGACGCCGGTGGGATGAACGTCTACATCGTCGAGCTCTCCAAGCGCTTCGCCGCCCTCGGGATCGAGGTCGACATCTTCACCCGCGCCACCTCCAGCGCGCTGCCGCCGTCGGTGGAGCTGGTCGACGGCGTGACCGTCCGGCACATCACCGCCGGGCCGTTCGAGGGCCTTTCGAAGAACGACCTGCCGAGCCAGCTCTGCCCGTTTGCGTCTGGCGTGCTGCGCGCCGAGGCGGTGCGCGAGCCGGGCTGGTACGACGTCGTGCACTCGCACTACTGGCTGTCCGGCCAGGTCGCCTGGCTGGCCAAGGAGCGGTGGGGAGTGCCGATGGTGCACTCCAGCCACACCCTGGCCAAGGTCAAGAACCTCACGCTCGCCGAGGGCGACATCCCGGAGCCCAACGCACGGGCGATCGGTGAGGCACAGGTCGTCGCGACCGCCGATCGGCTGATCGCGTCGACGGCCGACGAGGCCGACGAGCTGGTGCAGCTGTACGACGCCGATCCGGACCGAATCGTGACGATCGCGCCGGGCGTCGACCTCGACCGGTTCACCGCGACCGACCCGGCCGCGGCGCGCGCTCGCCTCGGGATGGCGCCGGACGCCGTACTGCTGCTGTTCGTGGGGCGGCTGCAGCCGCTCAAGGCGCCGGACGTCCTGCTGCACGCGGCCGCGGACCTGCTAGGCCGCGACCCGAGCCTGCGCTCGCGGCTCGTCGTCGCCGTCGTCGGCGGGCCGAGCGGCAACGGCTGCGCGGAGCCGGAGGCGCTCAACGATCTGCGCGACCGGCTCGGCCTCGGCTCGGTCGTCCGCTTCGAGCCGCCCGCGACCCAGGACGATCTCGCCGACTGGTACCGCGCCGCCGCTGTGGTCGTCGTACCGAGTCACAGCGAGTCGTTCGGCCTGGTGGCACTGGAGGCGCAGGCGTGCGGCACTCCGGTCGTCGCCGCGGCGGTCGGCGGGCTGCGGACCGCGGTCGTGCACGAGCACTCCGGCCTGCTCGTGCCGGGTCACGACCCGAGGCGGTACGCCGACGCGATCGCCCGCATCGTCACCGACCGCGCGCTCGCCCAGCGGCTGTCGGCCGGTGCCGTCGACCACGCCGCCCGGTTCAGCTGGGCGGCGACTGCCGCCGCGACCGTGGCGACCTACCGCGACGCGGTCGACGAGCTGACCGACACCGCCGCGGAGTCGGTGGGCTGATGCCCGCGCACGTCGAGGCACTGCAGTCGGCGCTGAGCGAGCTCGGCATCGAGCACGAGCGGCTGTCCGAGCGGGAGTTCCTGGTCCCGCTCCGCGGGGAGCACAAGCTCGTCACCAACACGCTGCTCGCGGTCGGCGACACCTGCCTGGTCGTCGAGGCGTTCTTCATGCGCGGGCCGGACGAGGCGCACGACGCGGTCTACCGCTTCCTGCTGCAGCGCAACCTCCGCACGTACGGCGTGCACTTCGCCCTCGACTCGATCGGCGACGTCTACCTCACCGGCAAGCTGCCGCTCGAGGCGATCTCCGCCGGCGAGGTCGACCGGCTGCTCGGGTCGGTGCTGACCTACGCCGACGAGTCGTTCAACCCGGCGATCTCGCTGGGCTTCGCCGACGCCATCAGGGCCGAAAAGGCCTGGCGCGACAAGAACGGGCTCGACGCCAGCAACCTCGCGCCGTTCATCCGCGCCGAGGAGCCGTAGCGACCGGCGCCGGTTTCGGGTTGGTGCTCGGCCGCCGGTAGCGTTGCCCGCCATGAGCACCCTGATCCTGGTCCGCCACGGCGAGAGCCTGTGGAACAAGGAGAACCGCTTCACCGGCTGGTACGACGTCGACCTGACCGAGAAGGGCGTTGGCGAGGCCCGCGCGGCCGGCAAGCTGCTCGCGGCCGAGGGCATCGACGTCGACGTCGCGCACACCTCGCTGCAGAAGCGGGCCATCCGCACGCTGCTGTTCGCGCTCGAGGAGGCCGACCGGCTGTGGATCCCGGTCCACCGCTCGTGGCGGCTCAACGAGCGGCACTACGGCGCGCTGCAGGGGCTGGACAAGGCCGAGACGCTGGCGAAGCACGGCGAGGAGCAGTTCATGCTGTGGCGCCGCAGCTACGACACGCCGCCGCCGCTGCTCGAGCTCGACGACGAGCGGCACCCGCGGCACGACCCGCGCTACCGCGACCTCCCGCCCGACGTGCTCCCCGCGACCGAGTGCCTCAAGGACGTGGTCGTGCGGATGCTGCCGTACTGGCACGACCACATCACCGCCGACCTGCGCGCCGGCCGCACGGTGCTGGTGGCCGCGCACGGCAATAGCCTGCGCGCGCTGGTCAAGCACCTCGACGGCATCAGCGACCAGGACATCGCCGGCCTCAACATCCCGACCGGCATCCCGCTGCGCTACGAGCTCGACGACGACTTCCGCCCGGTGTCCAAGGGCTACCTCGGCGACGCCGAGGCCGCCGAGAAGGCAGCGGCGGCCGTTGCGGCCCAGGGCCGGGCCAGCCACTGAACCTGGGCGTCAGTACGCCGTGAGTGCCGTCAGGTCGTCGAACGTCACGTCGACCCCCGCCCGCGCGTCGACGACGTGCCGCACCCGCGACTCGCGGACCTGGTAGCCCAGCACGTTGCTCGCCGGGCCGCGTGACGCCGCGAAGACCCACTCGCCGTCGGGCGCCCAGCTGATCAGCGAGAGCGGCTGGTTGCGCGGATCGAGGCTCCGCGCCGCCCGGGTCCTGCCCTCGGCGACGTCAACCAGCAGCAGGCGGTTATGGCCCGGCAGCCCCTCGTAGCCGCGCACGCCTACCACCGCGAGCGTGCGGCCGTCCGGCGAGAACTCCGCTGCCCCCGAGTGCCAGACCGCCGGCACGGTGACCCGCTTGGTGTCGCCGGTCGCGAGGTGCGACAGGAAGATCGGGCACTCGCGCGGGCACGCCGGGAGCGTGAACGCGACGTGGGTCGCGTTGGCGGCGAGCACCGTCACCCGTTCTCCGGTGCCGAAGCTGCGCACCACCTCCCCGGTGTGGGCGTCCCACAGCTCGAGCGACGCCGAGTGGTCGCGCACCCGCACGGTGACGAACCCCTCGGGCACCTCGCGGATCACCGCCCGGCTGTCCGGCCCCGTGTCGATGAGTCGTAGCACCACCCCTGTCGACGTCATCAGGCGCAGCTGACCGATGGCCGACCCGGCGTCGGCCAGCCACACCATGTCGGGCTGGCTGGCCGGCACGATGGCGGCGGCCGCGCCGAGCGGCGTGATCCGCCCGCGATCGCGTGACACGAAGTAGGCACCGACCCGGCCGCCTCCGGGAGTGGCGAGCACGAAGTCGCCCGACGCCGCGTGGACCGCCTGCGTCACGGCGCCCTGCACGCCGAGCGTGCGGGTGCGGCTGCCGTCCAGCGGCACGTCCATCGCGACCGGGCCGGCGAGGAGCAGCCGGGCGGTGGTCGGCGCGCCGACCGACACGTGGCGGTGGTCGCTCGTCGGCCGGGGGGACGCCGACGGCGACGCAGCACGCGCTGGCGTCGGCGTCGGCGTCAGGACCGCGCTCGGCGGTGTGCTCGGTGCGGCGTCCGGGCCACTGCGCGCGCCGTCGGTCAGCCGCCAGCCGCCGAAGGCGATGAGTGCGATGACGAGGGCGACCTTCAGGGCATGGCTCGGCGGCGGCGGGTCACCGCCTACCGAGAGGACGTCGTCGTCCGCCATCCGCCCATGGTGCGCCGCGTCGGCCCGGTGGCGCGAGCCCGGGCCGCCCGGCCTCAGCCGGAGCGCCGCACGTGGGCGTGCACCACGACCGACCCGAGCGCGAGGAGTGCGCTCAGTCGGCGCGGTCCGCCGCTGCCGTCGCCGGGTGCACCGCCAGCAGACCGCTCGCGCGCCGGCCGTCGCAGTACGCCGCCAGCACGCCGTACGCCGCGGTGCCCATCATCGCGGCGAGCTCGGGGCCGTAGGTGACGTAGAGCGGGTCGGCGCCGACGTGCGCCTCGCGCGACGTGCTGCAGTACCAGTCGAGGTCGTGGCCGCCCGGCCCCCAGCCGCGCCGGTTGAACTCGGTGATCGTCGTCACGAGCACCTTGGTCTCGTCGAGGCGCTCCTCCCACTCGACCTCGCGCTGGATCGGCAGCTGCCAGCACACGTCCGGCTTGGTCTCGAGCGGGTGCCGGCCGGTCCGCAGCGCCATCCGGTGCAGCGCGCAGCCCTGACCGCCGGCGAAGCCCCGGCGGTTGAGGAAGATGCACGCGTCGTCGACGCGGCGGGTGCGCCGCCGGCCGTCCTCGGCGTCGATCTCGTCGATGCCGGCCTTGCGGTGCCCGCGCAGCTGCCAGTCGTCGGCGGTCAGCTCCTTGGCCATCGCGCGGACCCGCTTCTGGTCCGCCTTGTCGGAGTAGAACGCGCCGTGCGAGCAGCAGCCGTCGTCCGGCCGCTCACGCAGTATCCCGTGGCAGCCCGACCCGAAGATGCACGTCCAGCTGGACATCAGCCAGGTGAGGTCGGCCTTGAACCAGTGCTCCGGGTCGTCGGGGTCCTGGAAGGAGAACCACTCCCGGGCGAAGTCGAGCGGCTCCTCGGGGACCGGCTCGACGGGCTTCGCCGGCGTGCGTCTGGGCAGTCGCGGCACGGGTGGTGGGGTCCTCTCGCAGTGCTCGGCTGGACGACCACCCTAGCCCGCGTGCGGGTAGCCTGATGTGGTGACTGATGGGCTGCCCCGAGTGCCCGCCGCCAAGGTGGCACTGTCCACCGCTTCGACCTATCCGGAGAGCACGGCCGCGGCGTTCGAGATCGCCGCCCGGCTCGGCTACGACGGCGTCGAGGTCATGATCTGGACCGACCCGGTCAGTCAGGACATCGAGGCGCTCAAGCGGCTGTCGGACTACCACGAGATCCCCGTGCTCGCCGTCCACGCGCCGTGCCTCTTCCTGACGCAGCGGGTGTGGGGGAGCGATCCCTGGGTGAAGCTGGAGCGGTCGCGCGACGCGGCCGCCGCACTGCGTGCCGAGACCGTCGTCGTACACCCGCCGTTTCGCTGGCAGCGGGACTACGCGACGGCGTTCGTCGAGGGCATCAACCGGATGGCGGACGAGACGCACATCAAGTTCGCCGTGGAGAACATGTTCCCGATCCGGTATGTCGGCGGCCGCACCGTGGTGCCCTACGCCCCGGACTGGAACCCGCTCGAGGGCGACTACCAGCACTACACGATCGACCTGTCGCACACCTCGGTGTCCCGGACCGACGCGCTCGCGATGGCGAGCGACATGGGCGACCGGCTGGTGCACGTGCACATCGCCGACGGCATCGGGTCGGCCAAGGACGAGCACCTGATCCCGGGCCGCGGCGACCAGCCGTGCGGTGAGCTGCTCGAAGCGCTCGCCGAGCGCGACTTCGACGGGATCGTGGTGGTCGAGGTCAACACCCGCAAGGCCGAGACCCGCGAGGACCGCGAGGCCGATCTCGCCGAGGCGCTCGCGTTCACGAGGTTCAACCTGGCGGCCGGCCCGGACACCGACCGGGCGGTCCGGCTGCCGCGGCGGCCGCGCTTCGAGGTCGACGCCGACGGCATCGCCGACCTCTCGACCGGAACCGACCCCGCCTGACCCGCCGCTTCCCCCCGGATGATCTGTGGTGCGGATGATCTTGCCGCGAGCGTGGACCAAGATCGTTTCCACCACAGATCAACTTCTCGCGGCCGCCGACGGGCGACGAACCTGAACGGCTGGCGGTACGGCGGCCGGCCGGGGCGGCCCCGGCGTCAGGGGATCGTGACCAGCAGCGCGGCGAGGTCGTCGCGCGACGGACCGGCCAGGTCCGTGAGCGCCGTCAGGAAGTGCGTGAGCTGGTCGGCGGCGAGCACGCCCGTCGTGGTGGCGGCGGTGAGCGCGGCCGACACTTCCGCGTCCTCGACGTTGCGGCGCTGCCGGTCGGTCACCCCGTCGGTCCACATCAGTACGACGTCGCCCGGCCGCAGCACCGACTGCGACTCCTGCGGCACGCACGCGCCGCCGACACCGAGGTTGAGCGGCAGCCCGGGACCCCCGAGCTCCAGCACCCGGCCGTCGTGGACGAGCAGCGGCAGCGGATGGCCGGCCAGCGCGAGCTCGAGCAGCCAGCTGCTGCCCGTCGGCTGGAGGTGCGCGACCGCGGCGGTGACGAACCGGTCGGTCAGCGACGACTCGCGGAGCACCCGGTCCATCTGCGCGAGGACGACGGCCGGCTTGCTCGCCACGCCGGCCGTCGCGCGGCCGACCAGCTGCACGTCGCGGGCCACCCGAGTCGCCTCGGCGTCGGCGCCGCACACGTCGGCCACGATCAGCCACGCGCCCCCCGCGCAGTCCGGCACGACGTCCACGACGTCGCCGCTCGTCGTGCCGGTCAGGCCGGTCCGGTGCATCGCGGCGTCGATGCCGGCGGCCGACTCGGTCGGCTGCACGGCGCGGGTCGTGAGCGCCACCGGGCTCCGGCGCAGCGCCCTCGCGGCGTGCTCGGCAACCTGCGACAACAGTCCGACGTCCACCTCGGCGCCGCCCGCCTCCAGGCTGAGCACGACGCTGCCGAGCGGACGCGGCGCGCCCGGGAGCGGTACGGCGACCCAGCCGGCGCCGTCGCCCGCCCGGTGCACCGTCGCCGTACCGGTGCGGGCGGCCTCGGTCAGCGGAAGGCCGGCGGTGAGCGGCAGCCGGGCACCGGGCGCCATGGTGTCGCAGTCGTAGCCGACGGAGCCCGCGAGCCGGACGGCCGCCCCCTCGACGAGCGCGACCGCGCAGCCACGGGCGGACCAGAGCCGCGCCGCGTGCGACGCCACGACGTGGCCGATCTCGGCCTCACTGGTGGCGGAGTTCAGCGCGGCGAGCACGCCGGCGAGCCGGCCGTCGACGTGGGCGACGGCACGGCGCAGCGGGAGCGCGGAGAT
>DASQMY010000175.1:0-8747 GCA_035645255.1 Mycobacteriales bacterium | reverse complement strand
CGAGGGTGCGCTCGAAGACCCTAGCGTCCGCCCACCGCTCGAGCACCCGGCGCTCGAGCGCGGGGAGGTCGACCTGCGCGCTCACCGGGGTGAAGCGGGGGGAGGTGGTGTCGGGCATCGGGGCCTCTCGCCGGTCGGTGCTCCGGCGCGGGGCGGGTGCCCCACGCCGCTGCTAGCGGCGAAGGGACCGGGCAGGCGCCCGGCGGTACCACCCTCCTTGGCCGCCGGCGTGCAGTGGCGGCCCGCTCGTACCCGCGATGTCGGGCGGACCCGGCCGCTTCTACTGGGCGGACCTGGTGGTCACGCCGTTCCTGCGGCAGCTCGGGGGTGATCTTCGCGCCGGGCACACCCCTGGGCTCACACCGTCCCCAGGTCGCTCGTGGCTGCATCCGGCGGTACTCGTCCCCGTCAGCGCTTGCCGCCGATGATAGGCGCGCGGCGCGCTCGCGGTCATCTGGGTTGCCGGGTGGTGGGAACGCCCGGGGCCGGCTGCGGGTTGCTCCGGTACGGCGTGTGAGCGCCGCGTGCGGGACTTGTCCGGGACCGGCCTGCGTGGGCGCGCCGCGTTGATAGCGCGTGGAGCGGGGCTTATCCTTCGTCAGCCCGTGTGATCAAGCTGTGGATAACAAGGCACGTCGCGCGGAAATCCTGTGGATAACTCCACGACCGTCCGAACGCTCACAGGCAGCGAGGGAGACATGGCAGCCGACCGCGAGGGAACGGACACTGGCAAGGGCCGGAGCCGGCGCAGCCGCGTGGCCGGCGCTATCGCCGGCGCGGGTCGGCGTGCCGTCGCCGCCGCCCGGCCGGCCGGCAAGGGTGCGGCGGTCACCGCGCGCGCCTCCGCGGCCAAGCCCGCCACCAAGCCCGCCGCCAAGCCGGCGAAGGGTGCGACGGCAGCGGTGAAGCCGGCAGCCAACCGGGCGAAGGCGGTCCCGGCAGCGGCGAAGGCGACGAAGGCGACGAAGACCGCCACCAAGGCGACGAGGTCGGCTGTGAAGGCCACCAAGGCGACGAAGTCGGCTGCCAAGGCCGCCAAGCCGGCCGGCACGGCGACGAAGTCCGCGGCGAAGGCCGGGAAACCGGCCGAGAAGGCGACGAAGACGGCAGCGAGCAAGAGCGCAGCGACGAAGAGCGCAGCGACGAAGAGCGCAGCGACCAAGACCGCAGCAAAGCCGACGAAGTCAGCCGCTGCGGCAAAGCCCGCCGCCAAGCCCGCGAAGCCCGCCGCCACAGCGGCGAAGCCCGCCGCCAAGGCCACGAAGTCCGTCGCGAAGCCGGCGAAGACCGCCGCAAAGCCCGCCGCGAAGCCGGCGAAGCCGGCCAGGCCGGCTGCGAAGCCGGCGACCAGGACCGCCGCGCCCGGCAAGCCGGCGAAGCCCGCCGCCACGGCTACGCCGGCCGCCGAGCGGACCAAGGCGGCGAGCCCGGCCGGCGCCGCGACGAAGGCGGCGAAGCCGACTGCCGCGGCAGTGGCGCAGCCGGCCGCGCGGGCGCAGGGCAAGCCCGCTGCGAAGTCGGCGGCTGCACCGCCCACCGCAGCGGGCCCCGCTGCGCCGTCGGCCGCCACACCGCCCGCAGCGGCCCCCGGCTACAAGACGCCGCGCGTGGCCGCGCCGGCCAAGCCGGCCGCGCCGATCGTCCCGGCCGAGAAGTGGACGCCGCGCGAGCTCAACGGGAAGCGGACCATCCTGGAGGCGCAGGCGGTCGAGCTCCGCCGGGAGATCACCGAGGCGCAGGAGGCGTGGGACGACCTCCAGCGGGACGGCGGTGACGGAGCAGGCGACGACCAGGCGGACGCCGGCACCAAGACGTTCGAGCGCGAGCACGAGCTGTCGCTCGCCAACAACAGCCGGGACCTGCTCGCGCAGGTCGAGCGGGCGCTCGAGCGGATCGAGAGCGGCACCTATGGCGTATGCGAGAATTGCGGCAACCCCATCGGGAAAGCCCGTCTCGAGGACTTTCCGCGGGCCACGCTCTGCGTGACCTGCAAACAGCGCGAGGAGCGCCGCTGACCGACAGCCCGCACACGCGCTCGACGGCCGAGGTCGACGGTGGGGAGCCCACCGAGCCTCCGCCGCCGCCGCGCCGGACGGGACCGTTGGCGACCATCGCCGCGCTCGTGCTGGCGGCCGACGTCGCGAGCAAGCTGTGGGTGGTCGAGACCCTGCGCGACCGGGAGATCGACCTGCTCGGTGACGTGCTGGTGATCCGGCAGATCCGCAACCCGGGCGCCGCGTTCGGCATGGCGCAGGGCGCCACCGTGGTCTTCACCGTCGTCGCGGTCGCGGTCGTGGCCGTCATCGTGCGCACCGCGAAGCAGCTGCGCTCGACCGGCTGGGCGGCCGCGCTCGGGCTGCTCCTCGGCGGCGCCACCGGCAACCTCGCCGACCGGGTGTTCCGGTCACCGTCCGCGTTCCGCGGGCATGTCGTCGACTTCATCGACGTCGGGTCGTTCCCGCTGTTCAACGTCGCCGACTCGGCGATCGTCTGCGGGGGCGCGCTCGCGGTGCTGCTCGCCGTACGCGGCATCGAGATCGACGGCAGTCACGTCACGGCGCGTCCAGCGCCCGCAGCGGAGTGAGCGACCGCCGCAGCATGCCGGTCCCCGACGGGCTGGCGGGGCTGCGCCTCGACGCCGCACTGGCCCGGATCTTCGGGCTGTCCCGCACCGCTGCCGCCGCGATCGTCGAAGCCGGTGACGCGTCGGTCGACGGGACGCCGGCGAGCAAGTCCGACCGGGTGCACGCCGGGGCGTGGCTCGAGGTCGTGCTGCCGGGGGCGCGGGCGCCCTACGTCGCCGCTCCGGGCGAGGTCGTCGCAGGCCTCACCGTCGTGCACGAGGACGACGACATCATCGTCGTCGACAAGCCGCCGGGCGTCGCGTCGCACCCGAGCCCGGGGTACGACGGTCCGACCGTCATCGGCGGACTGCTCGGCGCCGGCCACACGATCGCGACCAGCGGCGCAGCCGAGCGGCAGGGCATCGTCCACCGGCTCGACGTCGGGACCTCGGGCCTGATGGTGGTCGCCAAGAGCGAGCGCGCCTACTCCGTGCTGAAGCAGGCGTTCCGCGAGCGCCGCGTCGACAAGCGCTACCACACCGTGGTCCAGGGCCTGATCGACCCCACCAGCGGCACGATCGACGCGCCGCTCGACCGCCACCCCAGCCACCCCTACAAGTTCGCCGTGGTCGCCGGGGGCAAACCGAGCATCACGCACTACGAGCTGCTGGAGGCGTTCCGCGCCGCCGCGCTGCTCGAGGTCCGGCTCGAGACCGGTCGCACGCACCAGATCCGGGTGCACATGGCCGCGATGCGCCACCCGTGCGTCGGCGACACCCAGTACGGCGCCGACCCCACGCTCACCGGCCGCCTCGGTCTGCAGCGGCAGTGGCTGCACGCCGTGCACCTGGCCTTCGAGCACCCCGGCGACGGCCGTGCGGTCGCCTACCAGAGCGGCTATCCCGACGACCTGGCCGCGCCGCTCGAGCAGCTCCGCAACGAGACATGAGCCGGCGCGACGTGGACCGACTGCGTGCCGGCGCAGGAGCGCTCGGTGCCTGAGGTCGAGGTGCGGTCGGCGGTCGAACGCGTCGACCGGGCCGCGGCGTACGCCGTCCGGCACGAGGTCTTCGTCGGCGAGCAGGGCGTGCCGGCCGACATCGAGCGCGACGACCTGGACGACACCGCCGACCACGCGATCGGACTGCTCGACGGCGTACCCGTCGCCGCCGGCCGGCTGCTGCAGCGCGCGGACGTCGCCGTGATCGGCCGCATGGCGGTACGGCGGACAGCCCGCGGCAAGGGGGTGGGCGCGGCCCTGCTCCGGCACCTCGAGGAGGTCGCGCAGCGCAGGGGTTGCCGCGTCGTCGAGCTGCACGCGCAGCTGTCCGCGCGCGAGTTCTACCAGCGGGCCGGCTACGTCGGCCGGGGCGACGTCTACACCGAGGCCGGCATCGAGCACGTCGACATGACGAAGCGGCTCGACGCGACCGTCCGCGAGGTGCCCGTCAGACCGGCGTAGCGCCGCCTTTGGCGATGCGGGCCGCCACGGTGTAGGCCTCCTCCACCGTGGGCACGCTCAGCACCTCGAACGGCACGTCGGCCGCTCGGAACGACCGCTGATTGACCAGGGTGGCGAGCGGGCTCGTCGGCACCACGCTGACCAGCGCCTGGAGCGAGGTCTTCGACAGGCGCGGGAAGAAGTCGTCGGCGAGCCACTGCTGGTCGGCCTCGTTGAGCGCGCCCTTGACGTCTGACGTGTCCACGATCAGCGTTGCCAGGGACCTCTGCTCGATCAGCTGCAACTCGGTCTCCAGCCGCGGTCGGAAGACGTCGTTGTCGTTCTTGAGCCAGGTGAGGATGACCGCCTTGAGCTCATCGTCGTACCCGATGCTGCCCACCCCTGGTGTGTCCTCCACGAGCACGAACATCGCTCTAACCCGCTGCCAGCCGTCGTCGCCAGTGCCAGGAAGTCTTGCACCAGTCGGACGCGCGGTCGCGGCTACTCGGCCGGGCCGCCCGTCCGCTCCGGCAGTGGCATCGGCGACCAGGTGTGCAGCAGGCAGGTGAGCTGCTCCGCGCTGACGAAGGGCGCCTCGGCGCCTGAGCCGACGTGCTGGATGGTCCCGTGCAGGCCGAGGGTGCTGGCCGACTCGCCGACCGCGCCCGGTCGCCACACACGGACGACGTAGGTATCCATGGCGCCATCCTCCGGCGAAACCCTAGGGCGGTCTCAACGTCGACTGAAAGGCGTGGGCAGCGCGGCCGGTTCGACCCCGATCCCGGCCATCTGGGCGACGTACTGCTGGTAGCGGCGGTGCGGCTCGCCGTGCCGGCCGGCGGCGAGGAGCGTGCGGACCAGACCGAGGTGCGTCTCCTCGTCGTACCGGTCCTGCTCCAGCAGGCGCAGGCTGAACCGGACCGCCAGGTCGGCGTCGCCGGCGTCCATCGCGGAGGTCAGGTCCATCGGCAGGCGCGCGACGTGGATGCGCATGGCGTCGACGACACCGCGGACCAAAGCGTCCAGGTCGCCGTCGCCGGAGTCGAGCGTGAGCCAGGCGGTTCGCACCCCGGCCACCCGGACAGCAGCACCGACTTCCCCCAGCCGGGACCGCCGGTCACCAGGGTGAGCCGCCGCGTCGTCGCGCGGTCGAGCCACTGCTCGACGTCGGTGCGCCGCACGTGCGTCGGGGGCAGTGCGGGCGGGACGACCTTGGTCACAGAGTTCGGCTCATCCCGGTGACCCTATTGCCGCATCAGCACTCGCGGCTGCTGTTCGACCGGAGCAGCACGTGCCGGGCGGTCAGCTCGTGTCGGTCAGCAGCCGTCCCCACGGCGTGCCGATGACCCCGTTGAGGATCATGATGGCCGCGATGGCGGTCGCGGTGCAGGTGGCCGCCATCGTCCAGACGATCGCGAAGTGCAGCTTGCGCACGGTGAGCTGGACGAGGACGGCGCAGATCGCGCTGACGGCGTACAGCACCGCGACGGTGCGGACGATGCCGGTGTACTCGCCCGTGCTCGACCGCAGCAGGTCGACGCTGACGCAGTCCGCCGTGTCGTCGCCGGCGCACGCCCAGTAGCCCATGAAGACCGCTCCGCCGACGAACCAGGTGAGCACGCCGGGCAGCAGCAGGATGTAGGGGACGATGGGCTCCCACCACGGCACGTACGGCGGCGGCGTGTTGGCCGACTTCGGGAACTTGCGGACCAGTGGATGCGTCGTCTCCATGGCCGGAATCTACGCGGGGCGGCGCGGGCCGGGCCACTGTTTTCGCCCGTGCCGTCCGGGTTCCGACGACGCGGCGGGTCGCTGCCGGGTCGTCGGCCGGGCGTGGTAGAAACGGGGCTGGGCCGCCGCCGCGTGGCCCTGGCTCCCCGGAGCCGACGCACGGCCGCCTTCCCCCGCGCCGCACGTGCCTTGTCCGTCTGCGCGCAGGAGAGGAGCCGCCCGCCATGGCCGACTCCTTCGCCCACCTGCACGTCCACACCGAGTACTCGATGCTCGACGGCGCCGCTCGGGTCAAGGACCTGTTCGCCGAGGCGGCCCAAATGGGCATGCCGGCCCTCGCGATGACCGACCACGGCAACATGTTCGGCGCCTTCGACTTCTACAAGCAGGGCGAGGCCGCCGGGGTGAAGCCGATCATCGGCATCGAGGCCTACCT
The DNA here is from genome assembly GCA_035645255.1 of Mycobacteriales bacterium. GTDB lineage: Bacteria > Actinomycetota > Actinomycetes > BP-191 > BP-191 > DASQMY01. The sequence goes on along the minus strand of DASQMY010000175.1, from coordinate 2,575 downwards.
CGCACCGGGCAGCCGCTTCGACCGGACCAAGGTCGGGCTGGGCGGGGCGCTCGACGCCAAGGGTGACAAGTACACCCACATGACGATCCTCGCCGAGACCGACGAGGGCTACGGCAACCTCATCAAGCTCTCCAGCCTGGCCAGCCTCGAGGGCTACTACTACAAGCCGCGGATGGACCGGGAGCTGCTCAGCCGCTACTCCGCCGGCCTGATCGCGACCACCGGCTGTCCGTCCGGGGAGGTCAACCGGCTGCTGCAGCAGGGCAACTACGCGGCGGCCAGGCAGTCGATGTCCGACTACGCCGACATCTTCGGCAGGGACAACTTCTACGTCGAGCTGATGCGGCACGGACTGGAGATCGAGCGGCAGACGCTCGCCGACCTGATCAAGCTCAGCAAGGAGCTCGGCCTCAGGACCGTCGCTACCAACGACCTGCACTACACCCGCAAGGAGGACTCGGTCGCCCACGAGGTCCTGCTGTGCGTGCAGACCGGCTCGACGATCGCCGACCCCAACCGGTTCAAGCTCGACGCCGACGAGTTCTACCTCAAGAGCGCCGCGGAGATGCGGGACGTCTGGCGCGACGTACCGGAGGCGTGCGACGCGACGCTCGAGATCGCCGAGCGCTGCAACATCACGATCGAGGAGGACAAGCGGCTGCTGCCGCAGTTCCCGGTGCCCGAGGGCGAGACCGAGGAGACCTGGCTGCGCAAGGAGGTGATCCGCGGGCTGCACAGGCGGTTCGGCGCCGAGCCGCCGGAGGAGCAGCGCAGGCAGGTCGACTACGAGCTCGGCGTGATCCTGCAGATGGGGTTCCCGGCCTACTTCCTGATCGTGGCCGACCTGGTCGACTACGCCCAGCGCAGCGGCATCCGGGTCGGACCGGGTCGCGGGTCGGCGGCGGGCTGCACGGTGTCCTACTGCCTCGGCATCACCGAGCTCGACCCGATCCGGTACGGGCTGGTGTTCGAGCGGTTCCTCAACCCAGAGCGCGTGTCGATGCCCGACATCGACATGGACTTCGACGAGCGTCGGCGCGGCGACATGATCCGCTACGCCACCGAGCGCTACGGCGAGGAGCGGGTCGCGCAGATCGTCACCTACTCGACGATCAAGGCGAAGGCCGCCATCCGCGACTCCTCACGCGTGCTCGGCATGCCCTACGCGGTCGGTGACCGGGTGTCCAAGCTGATGCCCGCCGCGGTCATGGGCCGCGACGTGCCGCTCGGCGACTGCTTCGACCCCGCCGCGTCCCGATACAGCGAGGCGGGTGAGCTGCGCAGGGCCTACGACGAGGACCCGGACGTCAGGCGGGTCATCGACACCGCGCGCGGTCTGGAGGGACTGAAGCGGCAGGCCGGCGTGCATGCGGCCGGCGTCGTGATCTGCCGCGACCCGATCACCGACCACATCCCGGTGTGGCGGCGGGAAGCCGACGGCGCGGTCATCACCCAGTTCGACATGGGCACCTGCGAGAAGCTCGGCCTGCTCAAGATGGACTTCCTCGGGCTGCGCAACCTCACCGTCCTGGACGACTGCCTGATCCACATCAAGGACAACCGCGGCGAGGACCTCCTCCTCGAGGAGATCGCGCTCGACGACCCCGAGGCCTACGCGCTGCTCTGCCGCGGCGACTCCATCGGCGTGTTCCAGCTCGAGGGCGGCCCGATGCGGTCGCTGATGCGGTCGATGCAGCCCGACAACTTCGAGGACATCTCCGCCCTCATCGCGCTCTACCGGCCGGGGCCGATGGGCGTCGGCGCCCACATCGACTACGTGGAACGCAAGCACGGCCGCCGGCCGCTGACGCCGATCCACCCGGAGCTCGCCGAGCCGCTGCAGCACGTCCTCGGCGACACCTACGGCGTGATCGTCTACCAGGAGCAGGTGATGTCGGCCGCGCAGGTGTGCGCCGGCTACACGCTCGGCCAGGCCGACCTGCTCCGCCGGGCGATGGGCAAGAAGAAGAAGGAGATCCTCGACAAGGAGTACCTCCCGTTCCGCGACGGCATGCGGGCGCAGGGCTACAGCGACCAGGCGGTCGCCAAGCTCTGGGAGGTGCTGGTCCCGTTCGCCGACTACGCCTTCAACAAGGCGCACTCCGCGGGTTACGGGCTGGTCAGCTACTGGACGGCGTACCTCAAGGCCAAGTACCCGAGCGAGTACATGGCCGCGCTGCTGACCAGCGTCAAGGACGACAAGGACAAGAGCGCGCTCTACCTCAACGAGTGCCGGCGGATGGGCATCAAGGTGCTGCCGCCGGACGTCAACGAGTCGGACCGCAACTACACGCCGCGCGGCACCGACATCCGGTTCGGGCTGTCGGCGATCCGCAACGTCGGCGACAACGTCGTCGACTCGGTGGTGCGCACCCACAAGGCGAAGGGCCGGTTCGCCGACTTCGGCGACTTCCTGCGCAAGATCGAGCCGGCCGCCTGCAACAAGAAGGTCGTCGAGTCGCTGATCAAGGCCGGCGCCTTCGACTCGCTCGGCCACAGCCGCAAGGGCCTGCTGCAGGTGCACGCCGAGGCGATCGACAACTGCATGGACACCAAGCGGGCCGAGGCGGTCGGC
>DASQMY010000174.1:0-6431 GCA_035645255.1 Mycobacteriales bacterium | reverse complement strand
GGCGTCCCGCACGGTGATGCGCTCGTCGGCGAACACCGCGCCGAGGAGCACGGCGACGACCGGGTTGATGTAGGCGTAGGTGGTCGCCAGCGAGAGCGAGGCGTTGCGGATCAGCCAGACGTAGGCGGTGAAGGCGACCATCGCGCCGAACACGATGAGGTAGGCGAGCGCCCACCAGGCGCGCGCGGAGACGCCGCCCGGGTCGAACGCCGCGATCTCACCGGTGACGCCGCTGGCCAGCCAGAAGAGTGCAGCGCCGCACAGCATCTCCATCGCGGTCATCACGAGTGGCCGGCGCGGCAGCGGCGCGCGCTTGGCGTAGTAGGAGCCGCAGGCCCACGACACCGACGCGCCGACAACCAGCAGCGCGTCGCCGGTGTCGATGTGCCCAGTGCCGGACGGCCATACGAGGATCGCGACGCCGGCGAAGCCGATCACCAGACCGAAGATGGCCGGAGTCGGCAGCCGTTCGTCGCGCCGGAGCGCACCGATCAGCGCGACCCACAGCGGTGTGGACCCGACGATGACCGCCGCGACGCCGGAGTCGAGCCCGCGCTGCTCGGCGAGGGTGACCAGCCCGTTGCCCCCGAACAGCAGCGCCGCGCCGACGATCGCGCTTGCCCGCCACTGCGGCCAGCCGAGCGGGTCGGGCCGCCCGTCGGCAGCCGGCCGGCGCGCGGCGAACGCGAAGAGCAGCAGGCCGGCGACGCTGAACCGCAGTGCCGGCATCAGCATCGGCGGCAGCGGGACGCCGTCCTCCGGCAGCACGGCGAACTTGATCCCGAGGTAGGTCGATCCCCAGATCACGTAGACGCTGCCCAGGGCGGTCCACAGCAGCAGTCTCGACGGCCGGCCGGCCGTCGGTGACGGAGGACGCATGTGCCCGACACTATGCGGCGGGTCCGACAACTGGCTCGCCGGTTTCCGACGTCTGGGACGATATGCGGCATGGACGCAGGACGACGGCGATGACCATCGCACCGGAACGGGTCGAGCGACCGGAGCAGGACGAGGCGGTCGACCTCGAACGGCCATGGGTGACGATCGTGTGGAACGACCCGATCAACCTGATGACCTATGTCACCTACGTGCTGCAGAAGCTGTTCGGGTACTCCAAGGAGAAGGCGACCAAGCTGATGCTCGACGTCCACCAGAAGGGCAAGGCCGTCGTCTCCTCCGGCAGCCGCGAGCAGATGGAGCTCGACGTGTCCCGGCTGCACGCCTACGGCCTGTGGGCCACCCTGCAGCAGGACTGATGCCGCGGTGGATCTTCGCGCAGCCGTTCCGGCGCACCGCGGCGGGCGTCGAGGCGCGGCTCGGCGCCGGCGAGGCGCAGCTGCTGGTGCAGCTCTGCCGCGACCTGGCCGACCGGCTCGGTGAGGTCGACGACCGGGCACCGGTCGGCGCCGGCCCGCTCGGCCGGCTCTTCCCTGACGGGTACGGCGACGCGGAGCGGTCCGCCGAGCTCCGGTCGCTGATCCAGGACGACCTGCGCGACGCCAAGATCGCCGCGGCGCGGACCGTGGTGGAGACGCTGTCGGACCTGCCGCCGAGCCGCCGGGTGACGCTAACCGACGACGAGGTGGAGCAGTGGCTGACGGCGCTGAACGACCTGCGGCTGTTCATCGGCACGCAGCTCGGCGTCACCGACGACGGCGAGGTCGTGGTCGCGGACGAGGACGGGGTGTCCGCCACCGCGCACGACGTCTTCCAGGTGCTGTCCTGGTTGCAGAGCGCTCTCGTCGACGTGCTGCTCGGCTGACCGGTCAACGGCGCACGCGCCGACCGAAGCCCGCAGGGACGTCGAGCCGCGGGCCGGCGGCGTACACCTCGTTGGCCGCCGCCATCGTCAGCAGTCGGACCAGCGACCCGGCGACGAACATCGCGGCGATCATCGCGGCATGCTCGTCCGCAAGGGCCACCGGTATCTGGAGCAGGGACTCGGCGAGCACCAGCACGAGCAGCGTCCCGTACTGCCGCCGCGCGATGCGGACCGACTGCGAGACCGCGACGAGCACCCGCTCGTCACCTTCGAGCGCGATCCGCTGCCACGCCAGGAACAGGAACGCGTCGCAGAGCGCAGCCAGCGGAATGACGCCGGCCAGCACGAGCAGCTCGTCGCGGCGCGTGAGGTCGTCGGTGAGGTCCAGGCGGCCGCGGGACACGGCGACGAAGCCGAGCACTGCGGCGTACAGCGCGAGCAGCTGCACGAACGCCAGCCGCAGCGCCGGCCTGGCCAGCTTGCCGGCCTGGCGCAGTGCCCGGCCCGGCGCGCGGTCCGCGCTGCTGACCGCCCGCGCGTCGCGGACCCGCGCCGCCGCAACACCGTCCGGTACGACGGCCGTGCGGTCAGCCCCCGGCTCGCTCTCCGCCTGGGGTGCGGGTGCGGGGATCGGCGGCACGTCGCGGTGCGCGCCGAGGACGCGGACGACGGCGAACGTGACGATGTTGTCCACGGTCAGGACGACGAGGAACCCGTAGGTCAGGGTCGCCGGCGCGAGCACCGCGAACGGCAGGAAGACCAGGTAGAGCGCCGCCAGCCCGAGCACGCGCCAGCCCGCCGAGCGGAGGACGCGTGCCCCATCCTTGACGGCGCGGAACAGCACGGCGCAGACGATAACCTCTGGTGCCATGCTCACGATCGACCAGCAGACCTACGACGCGATCGTCGCGCACGCCCGCCGCGACCATCCGGACGAGGCCTGCGGGCTCGTGGCCGGGCAGGGCGGCCGGCCGACCCGGGTGATCCCGATGGCCAACGCCGCGCGGTCCCCGACGTTCTACGAGATGGACCCGCTGGAGCAGCTCCACGCGTTCAACGACATGGACGACCGTGACGAGGACCTGCTCGTCATCTACCACTCGCACACCATGACCGAGGCGTATCCGAGCCGCACCGACGTCTCCATCGCGGGCTACCCGGAGGCGCACTACGTCCTGGTCTCCACCCGCGATCCGGACGAGGTGGAGTTCCGCTCGTTCCGCATCGTCGACGGCGTCATCACCGAAGAGCCGGTCACCGTGTCGGCGGCCGGGGAATAGCCGACCCCGCCGCGGGGCGTTGCCCCTATGACGCACCTGTGCCCTGACGCGGGACAATGCGGTGTCGCCGTGGTGCCCACCCGAGGAGAACAGCGCTGATGTCCGTCCAGGTCCGGATCCCAACCATCCTGCGGCGCCACACCGACGGCGCGAAGCAGGTCGAGGGCAAGGGCGACACGCTCGGCGACCTCTTCGACGACCTCGACACGCGCCACCCCGGCCTGCGCGGCGACCTGGTCAACGACGGCGGGCTGCACCGCTTCGTCAACATCTACGTCAACGACGAGGACGTCCGGTTCCTCGGCTCGCTCGCCACGCCGCTGGCCGACGGCGACACCGTCACGATCCTGCCCGCCGTTGCGGGCGGGGCGCGCTAGCGCCGGCCGATGCGCTTCGACTCGCTGCTCGACTCGCTGGGGCGCACGCCGCTGGTGGGCCTCCCGCGGCTCTCGCCGTCACCCGACGTGCGGCTGTGGGCGAAGCTCGAGGGCAACAACCCCACCGGGTCGGTCAAGGACCGCGCGGCGTTCGCGATGATCACGGCCGCCGAGAAGGAGGGCCGGCTCGAGCCCGGGTCGACCATCCTCGAGCCGACGTCCGGCAACACCGGCATCTCGCTGGCGATGGTGGCCAGGCTCCGCGGCTACCAGCTCATCTGCGTCATGCCGGAGAACACCTCGATCGAGCGGCGCCAGCTCCTCGAGATGTACGGCGCGTCGATCATCACGACGCCGGCCGCCGGCGGGTCCAACGCCGCGGTCGCCCACGCCAAGGAGCTGGCCGCCGCCAACCCGTCGTACGTGTTCCTCTACCAGTACGGCAACCCCAACAACGCGCTGGCGCACTACGAGGGGACCGGCCCGGAGATCCTCGAGGACCTGCCGACGATCACCCACTTCGTCGGCGGGCTCGGCACCACGGGCACGCTGATGGGGGTCGGCCGCTTCCTGAAGGAGCGGGTGCCGGGCGTCGTCGTCGTCGCGGCGGAGCCGCGCTACGGCGAGCTGGTCTACGGCTTGCGCAACATCGACGAGGGCTTCATCCCTGAGCTGTACGACGAGTCGGTGCTCGACACCCGCTTCAGCGTCGAGTCCTACGACGCGCTCCGCCGGACCCGCGAGCTCGTGGAGCAGGAGGGCATCTTCGCCGGCATCTCGTCCGGAGCGATCCTGCACGCCGCGCTCGGCGTCGCCGCCAAGGCGGTCAAGGCGGGGGAGCGGGCGGACATCTGCTTCGTTGTGTGCGACGGCGGCTGGAAGTACCTTTCGACCGGCGCGTACGCCGGCACGCTCGACGAGGCGGCCGAGCGGCTCGACGGCCAGCTCTGGGCCTGACGTCGAGGTGTGCACCAGGCGCGCGGCGATAGCAGCGCGAGCGCGGCAGGTGCCGGATGACTGCGCAGGCGCGGTCAGATGGCACCTCGACAGTGGCCGCTGGCAGCGCGCCCACGACGGGATGTTCATCAGCCACAACGGGCCGGTGACGCGACGGCAGTGCGCTGGGTGGGTGTGCTGGCCGGCGGTCCCGACGCAGCACTCTGCGGGCCGTCCGCTGCGGAGCTCGGCGGGCTGCGGGGGTTCGAGAGCCCGGTGTCCGCCAACCTCGATCCACGCCGGACGACGATGCCCTTCTCCGTGATCGCCATGGCATCGAAGGCGAGCAAGGTAGAGCGTGCCCACCACATCCTGGCGTCGGCCGCTGAGCAGCGGCTCATCCGGACCAGCGACGTGCGGGCCGCACTCGGGTGCAGACCCGACGTCCGGCTCCGCGCGCTGATGCCCGAGTCGCTGATCGACATCGACGACGGAGCGCAGTCGCTCAACGAGATCGCGCTGAAGCGGCTGATCTCGCGCAGCCGCCTGCCGCCTGCGGAGCTGCAGATCCGCACCGCGACGCGCCGGCGCCGGTCGCGACTCGACGGCGGCTGGCCGGCGTACGGCGTGGCGTTCGAGGTCGACGGGGCCGGGCACTTCGAGATCGCCAGCTGGCTCGACGACGCCGACCGCCACAACGAGGTCGCGCTGGGCCAGCCGGCCGGTACGACGATGCTGCGCTGGCCGGGCTTCGTCGTACGGCGGCAGCCGGACCGGGTGGTGGACCAGGCGCTGGCGGGCGCTGGTCCGCGGCGGATGGCGCCCGGACTGAGGCGGCTGTGCATCATACGAGCTGCCATAGCAGCGCGTCTCGTGCACAGCTCGGGTGGCGCAGAGCCGGTAGCCTGCGGTGCGTGAGCGAACAGCCGATCGGTGTCTTCGACTCGGGCGTCGGGGGTCTCTCTGTCCTGCGCGAGATCCGCACGCTGCTGCCCGCCGAGGGCTTGCTGTTCGTCGCCGACTCCGGCTACGCGCCGTACGGCGCGCGCCCCGCCGAGCAGATCCAGCAGCGCTCCGCCACGATCACCGAGTTCCTGGTCGACCAGGGAGTCAAGTGCGTCGTCGTGGCGTGCAACACCGCGACCGCGGCGGCGGCCGAGCTCCTCCGCGAGCGGTTCGACGTCCCGATCGTCGCGATGGAGCCCGCGGTCAAGCCCGCGGTCGCCGCGACCAGGACCGGCGTGGTCGGCGTGCTCGCGACGGTCGGCACGCTGCAGAGCGCGCGGTTCGCCGCGCTGCTGGACCGGTTCGGCGGCGATGTCACCGTGGTGACCGAGCCGGGCGTCGGACTGGTCGAGCGGATCGAGGCCGGGGACCTCACCGGCCCCGAGACGCGCCGCATCGTCGAGCAGCGGGTGCGACCCATGCTCGAGGCCGGCGCGGACGTGATCATTCTCGGCTGCACGCACTATCCGTTCGTGGCGCCGCTCATCGCCGAGGTGGCCGGGCCCGAAGTCACGATCGTGGACACCGGACCCGCGGTCGCCCGCCGGCTGGCCGACGTCCTCGGCGGGCTCGGCCTGCGGCGCACCGGGCCGGACGGCGGAACGGAGCGGTTCTGGACGACCGGCGAGCTGGCGGTGGCGACACCGGTGATGGCCAGGGTCTGGGGCGCGGCGGGCGTGCCAGTGCTGCCGCTGCCCGTGACTGCGGCCCGGCCATGAGGCTGACCGTCCTCGGCTGCGCCGGGACCTTTCCCAACGCCGACTCGCCGTGCTCGGCGTACCTGCTGGAGCACGACGGGTTCCGCCTGCTGCTCGACCTCGGTCACGGCGCGCTTGGCGGGCTGCAGCGCCACTCGGGGCTGCTGGAAGTCGACGCGGTGATGGTGAGCCATCTGCACGCGGACCATTGCCTCGACCTGATCCCGTACTCCTACGCGCGCCGCTTCCACGCCGACGGACCGGCGCCGGTGCTCCCCGTCTACGGCCCGGCAGGGACGCAGCACCGCCTGGTCGTCGCGTTCGGGCCGGCACGGCCGGCCGACGGGCTGGTCGAGGTCTACGACTTCCGGAC
>DASQMY010000173.1:0-8046 GCA_035645255.1 Mycobacteriales bacterium | reverse complement strand
CGTTGCCGCCCTTGACGCGGACCTGCACGAGGGCTCCGGCGAGTTCGAGGCCCAGCTGCAGGTCCGCGTCAAGGGCGGCAACGCGCCTGACCTCGCGTTCTTCCCGCAGCCCGGTCTGCTGACGGCTCTGGTGAAGGACGGTGCCGTCAAGCCGGCCCCCGCCGCGGTCGAGAAGGCGGTCGACGAGAACTGGTCCAAGGACTGGAAGGCCTACGGCACCGTCGACGGCAAGTTCTACGCCGCCCCGCTGATGGCGAGCATGAAGTCGCTGGTGTGGTACTCGCCGAAGACCTTCACCGAGAAGGGCTACACCGTCCCGAAGACGTGGGACGAGATGATCGCGCTCAGCGACAAGATGGCCGGCGAGGACATGAAGCCGTGGTGCGCCGGCATCGAGTCCCAGGACGCGACCGGATGGGTCGCAACCGACTGGCTCGAGGACGTCATGCTGCGCGAGGTCGGCCCCGAGGTCTACGACAAGTGGCAGAAGCACGAGATCCCGTTCAACGACCCGCAGGTCGCCAAGGCGCTGGACCGGGTCGGCTCGATCCTGAAGAACGACAAGTACGTCAACGGCGGGTACGGCGACGTCAAGAGCATCGCGTCGACGGCGTTCCAGGACGGCGGCCTGCCGATCCTCGAGGGCGAGTGCGGTCTGCACCGTCAGGCGTCGTTCTACCTCGCCAACTGGCCGAAGGAGGCGAAGGTGGCCGAGGACGGTGACATCTTCGCGTTCTACCTGCCGCCGATCGACCCGGCCAAGGGCAACCCGGTGCTGGGTGCTGGCGAGTTCGTCGGTGCCTTCGCCGACCGGCCTGAAGTCCAGGCCGTGCAGGCCTACCTGGCTTCTGGCGAGTGGGCCAACAGCCGCGTGAAGCTTGGTGGCAACATCAGCGCCAACAAGAAGCTGGACATCGCCAACGCCCAGACGCCGATCGACAAGCTCGCCGTCCAGACGCTGCAGGACCCGGAGACGGTCTTCCGCTTCGACGCCTCCGACCTCATGCCGGCCAAGGTCGGCCAGGGTACGTTCTGGAAGGGCATGACGGACTGGATCAACGGCAAGAGCACGAAGGAAGTGCTCGACCAGATCGAGCGCTCGTACAGCTAGTTAGTATTCGCTGGTCGATTGTCCGGCTTGCAGATGTAGCCGCGTCCAGGGGGTGGCACTATTGCCCCCTGGACGCGCTGCTGCACGGTCACGGAAGCGGGCGGTAGATGGAAGACGTCTTGGGCGACTGGGTGCCGAAGGTTCGGGACATGGTCGTCGCACTTGCTGCGTTCGGGCTGGTCATCGCGCTGCTGCTGCTCTTCGTCGAGCGGGGGCCCAAGTCGGTGCGCGAGAAGGTGCAGGTCGCCATCTTCGCCGGCCCTGCGCTGTTCCTGCTGGCGATCGGACTCGTCTACCCTGCCGTACGGACGACGTTCCGGTCGCTGTTCGGGCAGGAGAACAACTTCATCGGCGTCGAGAACTACCAGTGGATCTTCGAGGATCCGGTGGCGCGCCGATCCGTCATCAACACGATCCTCTGGGTGGTGCTGACACCGCTCGTCGCGACAGCGATCGGGCTCGCCTATGCGATCATCATCGACCGCACGAAGTTCGAGTCACTCGCGAAGTCGCTCGTGTTCATGCCGATGGCCATCTCGTTCGTCGGCGCCGGGATCATCTGGCGGTTCGTCTATGCGTTCCGCGGGCAACGGGGCAGCGAGCAGATCGGGCTCGCCAACCAGTTCCTGGTCTGGTTCGGTCAGGAACCCAGGCGGTTCCTCAACGAGGCGCCGTGGAACACCCTCTTCCTGATCATCGTGATGGTCTGGATCCAGACCGGGTTCGCCACGGTCGTGCTGTCCGCGTCGATCAAGAACATCCCGGCCGAGATCACCGAGGCGGCGACGCTCGACGGCGCCACCCGGTGGCAGCTCTTCCGCAACGTCACCGTGCCGGGCATCAGGCCGGCTCTGGTCGTCGTACTGACCACGATCTCGATCGGCGTCCTGAAGGTGTTCGACATCGTCCGGACGATGACCGGTGGTCAGACCGATTCCAGCGTCGTGGCGCTCGAGATGTACAACCAGTCCTTCCGGTACGGCGAGCAGGGTCGCGGCGCCGCGATGGCGGTGCTGATCTTCCTGCTCGTCGTGCCGCTCGTCGTCTACAACATCCGGCAGATGGCGCGTAACAGGGAGATCCGATGACGACAGCGGACACGGGCGCGGGCGCGATCGCCACCACCTCCACCCCGCCGGCGGTCGCGACGACGCCGATCCAGGGCCGCGTGAAGCAGCGGATGACCTCCCGCACGGCGTCGGCGGTCGCGGTGATCATCGCGATCCTCTGGACCCTGCCGACGTTCGGGATGGTGCTGTCGTCGTTCCGACCGGAGAACGAGATCAAGACGACCGGCTGGTGGACGTTCTTCACCAACCCCAACCTCACGCTGCAGAACTACGACGAAGTGCTGTTCAGCTCCGGCACGTCAGGGCGGCTGGCGGCGTTCTTCCTCAACTCGCTGATCATCGTCATCCCGGCGACGATCATCCCGATCGCGCTCTGCGCACTGGCCGCGTATGCGTTCACCGCGATGAACTGGCGTGGCCGCGACTGGGTGTTCATCGGGGTTTTCGCGCTCCAGATCGTGCCGCTGCAGATGGCACTGATCCCGCTGCTCCGGCTGTTCACGATGGGCTTCAACCTCGGCTTCATGCAGGTGAAGCTGCCGATCTCCGGAACGTTCTGGGCAGTGTGGATCGCCCACACCATCTTCGCGCTGCCGCTCGGCATCTTCCTGCTGCACAACTTCATGGGCGAGGTCCCGAAGACGCTGCTCGAGGCGGCTGCCATCGACGGCGCCGGCCACGCCCGGATCTTCCGCAGCATCGTGCTGCCGCTCCTGCTGCCGGCGCTCGCGGCCTACGGCATCTTCCAGTTCCTGTGGGTCTGGAACGACTTGCTGGTCGGGCTCACCTTCGCGTCACCAGAGTCGCAGCCGCTCACCGTGCGGCTCGGGGAGCTGGCCGGCTCGCGCGGCAGCGAGTGGCAGCGGTTGACGGCCGGTGCGTTCGTGTCGATCGTCGTACCGCTCGGCGTGTTCTTCAGTCTCCAGCGGTACTTCGTCCGCGGCCTGCTCGCCGGCTCGGTCAAGGGCTGACGGGCGCGCGTGGCGCTGCCCGTCGAGCTCGACGTCGCCGTCCGCGGCTGGCTGGCCGAGGACCCCGACCCGGACACCCGAGCGGAGCTGCAGTCGCTGCTCGACGCCGGTGACTCGGCCGAGCTGACCGACGCGTTCACCGGCCGCCTGCAGTTCGGTACGGCGGGCCTGCGCGGCAAGCTCGGTCCGGGACCGAACAGGATGAACCGCGCAGTCGTTCGCCGGGCGGCGGCGGGGCTGGGCCGGTTCCTGCTCGACACCGACCCGGAAGCTGCCGCCAGGGGTGTGGTCATCGGCTACGACGCGCGGCACAAGTCGGACGCGTTCGCCGACGACACCGCCGCTGTCATGGCGGGTCTCGGCATCCGCGCCTACCTGATGCCGCACGTCGTACCGACGCCCGTGCTGGCGTTCGCGATCCGGCAGCTCGGCTGCGCGGCCGGCGTGATGGTCACGGCCAGCCACAACCCGCCGGCGGACAACGGCTACAAGGTCTACCTCGGCGACGGCGCGCAGATCGTGCCGCCGGCCGACGAGGTCATCTCGGCGGCCATCGACGCGGTGGGTCCGCTCTCCGGGGTGCGGCTCGCGGCGCTCGACGACGACCTGATCGCCCGGCTCGGCGATGAGCCGATAGCCGCCTACGTCGACGCGGCGGCCGGGCTCGCCCGGACACCGTCGGCCCGTGACCTGTCGATCGCCTACACCCCGCTGCACGGCGTCGGCCGGGACGTGCTGCTGCGGGTCTTCGCGCGGGCGGGCTTCGCCGCTCCGCGGCTGGTCGCCGAGCAGAGCGACCCGGACCCGACGTTCCAGACCGTCGCGTTCCCCAACCCGGAGGAGCCTGGCGCGCTGGACCTCGTGATCGCCGAGGCGAGCGCCATGGGCGCCGACCTGGTCGTCGCCAACGACCCCGACGCCGACCGGCTCAGCGTCGCCATCCCCGACGAAGCGGCGCCCGGCGGCTGGCGGCCGCTGCGCGGCGACGAGATCGGCGCGCTGTTCGCCGACCACCTGCTCGCGCAGACGAGCGGCGACGACCGCCTCGTCGTCACCACGATCGTCTCGTCGACGCTGCTGTCGAAGATGGCCGCGGCGGCGGGCGTCCAGTACGCCGAGACGCTGACCGGCTTCAAATGGATCGTCCGTGCCGCGATCGACCGCCCGGGCACGACGATGGTGCTCGGCTACGAGGAGGCGCTCGGCTTCAGCATCGGCGACGTGGTCCGCGACAAGGACGGCATCGGCGCGGCGCTGGTCTTCGCCGAGCTCGCCGCGACGTCGAAGGCCGCGGGCGTGCCGTTGACCCGGCGGCTCGACGACATCGCGCGGCGGTTCGGCGTGCACGCGACCGAGCAGTGGAGCAGCTGGCTGGAGGGCGCCGACGGCCAGGAGCGGATCCGCAGCGTCATGGCCGGCCTGCGCGCGTCGCTGCCCGAGACGATCGCCGGTCGCGCGGTGACGGCCGTGGACGACCTGGCCGCCGGCATACGGCGGGAGGGTGGGTCCGAGTCCAAGCTCGACCTGCCGCCGTCGGACGTCATCACGCTGCACATGGCGGGCGCCCGCGTGGTCGTCCGACCCAGCGGCACCGAGCCGAAGCTGAAGATGTACTTCGAGGTCGCGGTTCCGGTGGACGAAGGCGACGACGCACTCGCCGCGGCCCGCGAGCAGGCGGCGGGCGACCTGGCCGCGCTCAAGGCCGAGCTGGCACAGCTCACCGGCCTCTCCTAGCTGTCCGGCTAGGGACCGCCCGCACGGGTGCGGCGAGCTGAGCGCAGCACCCAGGTCGCAGGTATGACGCAAGCCCGCCGCGAAGACTGTGAACCTGGGGCCTCTGCGTCCCGAACGCCGCGGTAGTCGGGGCAGCGGTCTTGGGCGACGACGTGGGTGGAGTCGCGGGTGCGTCGGAGCCGCTCGTGAGCGGCGCGGAGTCACCCAGGAAGTAACCCGGAGGCAACCGGCCGGGGAGGCGGCGCGGCCTACTGGAGTCCGCCGGCCGCGAGTGCGCCGTACGCGATCCGATTGCGGAGCCGCGTGCCCACCGCTCCGGCATCAGTCAGCGCACCGGGCACCCGCTGACTCTCCTCCGACCGGAACATGCGCTGAGCGTAGTTTCCGCCGCCACCTCCCCGGCTAGAAGCCGCCGAACTGACGGTCGCCCGCGTCGCCCAGGCCGGGCACGATGTACGCCTTGTCGTTGAGCTTCTCGTCGATCGCCGCGGTGATGACCTCGACGACCAGCCCGGACCGCTCCATCCGCTCGATGCCCTCGGGGGCCGCGAGGACGCAGACGACGATCTGGCGGGCGACGCCGCGCTTGGCGAGCAGCTCGCAGGTGTACTCGAGCGAGCCGCCGGTCGCCAGCATCGGGTCGAGCACGATCACGGTGCGGCCGTCGAGTCGCTTCGGCAGCGCCGCGAGGTAGGACTTCGGCTGGAAGGTGTCCTCGTCCCGCGCGAGCCCGATGAAGCCCATGATCGCTTCGGGCATCAGCTCGAGGGCGGCCTCCGCCATGCCGAGCCCCGCCCGCAGGATCGGCACCAGGATCGGCGGCGACGACAGGATCACGCCCTCGGTCGCCTGGATCGGCGTCTCGATCGCGACGGTCTCCACCGGCAGGTCCCGGGTCGCCTCGTAGACCAGCATGTTGGACAGCTCGCGCAGCGCCTGCCGGAACCCGGCGTTGTCGGTGTTCCTGTCCCGCAGGTTGGTGAGCCGGCGGGCGGCGAGCGGGTGGTCGACGACGACGACGTTCACGGCGGCTCCTCGGCGGTACGGCGGTGCACGCGACGCTAGCGCACCGGCGGCGCTCGCCGCGGGCGGGTCGGGATCACGACGGACCGAGCCATTGCGCCCGGCGGGCGCGCCCGCGATGCTCGGAGCAACGGGCCGCACCGGGTGATCGCCGAACTCGCGCTGAGGTGGTGGCAGTGGTTGCGTTCGAGGAGCTCCAGGCCGAGCTGGGAGCCGCGCTCGCCCTGAACACAGCTGGCTGCAACGAGCCGCACGTGCTGGTGGCCCTGCCGTCGTTCAGCGTCGGCGAGACGCCGCTCGCGCACTACGCGGATCGGATCCCCGCACTCGAGCACCGCTACCTGCTGGCGCAGCTGATGCTTCCCCGGATCGACGGCTGCGAGATGGTCTTCGTCAGCTCGGAGGCGCCGAGCCAGGAGATCCTTGACTACTACCGATCGATCGTCCCCGAGGAGCACCGCGACGCGATGCGGGAGCGGTTCCGGTTGCTCGAGGTGCCCGACCGGTCCGCGCGTGCCGTTGCGGCCAAGCTGCTCGACCGTCCGGATCTCATCGCCGACCTCCGGCAGTCCTTCGGCGGCCGACCGGCGTTCATCGAGCCGTGGAACGTCACCGGAGACGAGGTCCGGCTGGCCGAGCTGCTGTCGGCACCGATCAACGGCACGGCGCCCGAGCTGTGGCCGCTCGGCTTCAAGAGCGCCGGTCGTCGGCTGTTCAGGGAGGCCGGCGTACCGGCGCCGCACGGGGTCGAGGACGTCCGGTCGGTCGACGACGTCATGACGGCGATCGACTCGATAGCAGCCGCCCGGCCCGGGGCTGCCGGCGTCGTCATCAAGACCGACGACAGCGTCGCCGGCGATGGCAACCAGGTCCTCCGCTTCCGACCGGGCCGGAGCCGCGATGCGCTCCGCTCGGAGCTCGAGGACCTCCCTGGCTGGTACCTGTCGGATCTCGCGCACGGCGGCGTGGTCGAAGAGCTCGTCACCGGCCGCCGCTTCACGAGTCCAAGCGTCCAGGTCGACATCCAGCCGAACGGCGAGTCGTTGGTGCTCGCGACCCACGAGCAGGTGCTCGGCGGCGACAACGGCCAGGTCTACGTCGGGTGTCGCTTCCCCGCAGACGCCGCATACGCACCGCTGCTGGGCCGCCACGGCGCCGCCGTCGGCGCCGTCCTGGCTCGGCGCGGCGCGCTCGGTCGCTTCAGCGTCGACTTCGCTGCAGCTCAGCGCGGCGACGGCGCGTGGGACGTCTACGCACTGGAGATCAACCTGCGGAAGGGCGGCACGACTCACCCGTACGCAACACTGCGCAACGCGGCGCCCGGACGCTACGACGTCGAGTCCGGCCAGTGGCGCACAGCCGACGGGTCCATCCGCTGCTACGAGTCGACGGACAACCTGGTGGATCCCGCGTGGCGCGGGCGCCCACCAGGCTCGGTGATCGAGGCGGTGCGCGCGGCCGGACTGCAGTTCGACCCACGGGTGCAGGTCGGCGTCGTCCTGCACATGCTCTCGTGCCTCGCCATCGACGGTCGCTTCGGTGCGACAGCGATCGGCACGTCACGAGCGCACGCAGCCGAGCTCTACGCTGCGACGGTCGCCGCCGTCCAGACGTCCGACGCCGACCTGCACGGCGCATAGACTCAGGTGCGCACCCGATCAGCGCCGATCGATTGGCCCGCCCGATGACCCAGCTCGCGCCGTTCCCCGCCGTCAGCGGGTTGACCGACGTGGCGTCGACCGAGTCGTCGCTGCGTCAGTTCCTGCACGGCCTGCCGGGCGTCGACCAGGTCGGCAACGAGGGCCGGGCCGCGACTCTCGGCACCCGGTCGATCAAGAAGGACGCCAAGCTCTGGGCGCTCGACATGGCGATCCGGATGATCGATCTCACCACGCTCGAGGGCGCCGACACCCCCGGCAAGGTGACCGCGATGTGCAGCAAGGCGCGGCGCCCCGACCCGAGCGACCCGACCGCTCCCCCGGTCGCCGCAGTGTGCGTCTACCCGGACCTGGTGGAGACAGCGGCCAAGGCGCTGAAGACCTCGGAGGTCCACATCGCCAGCGTCGCGACGGCGTTCCCGTCCGGCCGCGCCGCTCTGCCGGTCAAGATCGCGGACGTGCAGGCCGCGGTGGCGGCC
>DASQMY010000172.1:0-10642 GCA_035645255.1 Mycobacteriales bacterium | reverse complement strand
TGTAGAGGCACAGCGCGCGCATCCCCTCTGCGTGCGCCTTCTGCGTCATCAGCATCCTGCGTACGTCGGGGTGCTGCGTGATCACGACGCGCGGGGCGGTCTTGTCGGTCATCCGGGTCATGTCCGGGCCCTGCACGCGCTGCTGGGCGTAGTCCAGCGCGTTGAGGTACCCGGTGGAGAGCGTGGCGATCGCCTTCGTGCCGACCATCATCCGCGCGTACTCGATGACGCGGAACATCTGGGCGATGCCGTCGTGGACCTCGCCGACCAGCCAGCCGACGGCGGGTTCGCGGTCGCCGAAGGTGAGCTCGCAGGTGGTCGAGGCCTTGAGCCCCATCTTGTGCTCGACGTGGGTGACGTAGGCGCCGTTGCGCTCGCCGAGCGAGCCGTCCTCCTCCACCCAGAACTTGGGGACGATGTAGAGCGACAGGCCCTTGGTGCCGGGGCCGGCGCCCTCGGGGCGGGCGAGCACCAGGTGGACGATGTTCTCCGGCCAGTCGAAGTCGCCGTTGGTGATGAAGCGCTTGACGCCCTCGATGTGCCACGTGCCGTCGGGCTGCTCGGTCGCCTTCGCCCGGCCGGCGCCGACGTCGGACCCGGCATCCGGCTCGGTGAGGACCATCGTGGCGCCCCACCGGCGGTCGAGCATCGGCTGCACGATCCGGGCCCTCTGCTCCTCGGTCGCGATGCCGTCCAGGATCTTCGCGAACAGCGGGCCGACGCAGTAGAGGAAGACCGCGGCGTTCGCGCCGCACAGCAGCTCTGCAGCGGCCCAGCGCAGCGACGGCGGGGCACCGAAGCCGCCGAGGTGCTCCGGCAGGTCCATCCGGTACCACTCGCCGTCGAAGTAGGCGTCCAGCGCCGTGTGGAAGCTCGGTGGCAGCTTCACCTCACCCGTCGCGACGTCGAGCTCCGGGGGAGTGCGGTCACCGTCGACGTACGACTCGGCGATCGGTCCGCTGGCGACCCGCTCGATCTCCCCCAGCACGCCGCGTGCCGTGTCCGGGTCCATCTGGGAGAACGGCCCGGTGCCGAGGTGCTCCTGGACCTTGAAGACCTCGAAGAGGTTGAACTCGATGTCGCGGAGGTTGCTGCGGTAGTGCGTCACTGCGGGGCTCCTGGGACTGGTGGTCAGCTGCCGTGCTGAGTGGCTCGCCGCCGAGGTGGTTCGACGCGCAGTCGACGATTCCTACTCGCCGGTAACTTGGACTGTAACCGAACGTCGTTCGGTCGACAACCAGTCAGTCCAGCGGGCCGGTCAGGTAGCGCTGGACCGTCGGCGCGAGGGCGGCGACGACCAGCTCAGGCGCAGCACTGGCGAGCGGGTCGATGCGCAGGATGTAGCGGGTCATGGCGAGCCCGACCATCTGGCTGGCCACGAGCGAGACCCGTAGCTCGGCCCGGTCGACCTGGAGCGCTGCCGCGACGCGGCCGATGACGGCCCTGGTCAGGAACTCGCGCAGCATGGCCGCGGACTGCTCGTGGCTCGCCGCGCCGCGGAGCATCGCCACCAGCGTGGCCCTCGACGCGGGCGCGTCCCAGGCGCCCAGGAAGGCGACGACGATCCGCTGACCGATCCCGTCCGGCCCCGGCCCGACGATCATCGGCACGACTGTCGACGGGTCGAAGGGCAGCTCCATTGCCGCGGCGAACAGACCTTCCTTGGTGCCGAAGTAGTGGTGGACGAGCGCCGGGTCGACCTCTGCCGCGCGCGCCACACCACGGATCGTCGTCCGGTCGTAGCCCAGCTCGCCGAACGCCGACCGCGCGGCGGCCAGGATGGCGGCCCGGGTGTCCGCCGTCCCGGCCCGCCGTCCCGACCGCACCACTACGAGCAGCCGATCGTCACGCCGACCGGCGACGGAGCGTCGCTGCTCCGGCGACGAGGAAGAGCACGGTGGCTGCGGCGACCACGCCCGCGTCCCGCAGCAGCGCGTCGGTCACCTCGGCATGCGCGCCGACCTCGGTCAGCGCGTCGACCGCGTACGTCATCGGGAGGGCCTCACTGATGGTGGTGAGCCACTCTGCCATGCGGTCGCGCGGGGTGAGCAGCCCGCACAGCAGGATCTGCGGCAGCACGAACGCCGGCATGAACTGCACCGCCTGGAACTCGGAGGTGGCGAACGCGCTGACGAAGAGCCCCATCGCCATGCCGAGCACCGCGTTGGCCACGGCTATCGACACGACGACGGCCGGAGACCCGGCTGTGTCGAGGCCGAGCAAGAGGTAGGCGACGGCCGTCGCCACGACGGCCTGCACGGCGGCGGCGACCGCGAACGCCGCGCCGTAGCCCAGGAGCAGGTCCAACTTGCCGGTCGGCGTCGTGAGCAGTCGCTCGAGCGTCCCGGACGTGCGCTCCCGGAGCATCGCGACGCTGGTGACGAGGAACATCAGCACGAACGGGAAGACCCCGAGCAGCGGCAGCCCGATCCGGTCGAAGACCTCCGGCGACCCGTCGTACACGAAACGCAGCAGCGCCATCAGGGCGGACGGTACGCCGACGAGCATCACCACGGTCCGCCGGTCGGCCACGAGCTGGCGCAGCACGCGCGCGGCTGTGACGAGTGTGATCCTGAGCGACATCACGCCACCGCCGCTTCGCGCCGGACCAGCTGGAGGAACGCCTCGTCGAGGTCGTCGGTGCCGGTCGCCCGGCGGAGTGCAGCGGGTGTGTCGTCGGCGATCAGCCGCCCGTCCCGTAGCAGGAGCAGCCGCTCGCACCGTCCGGCCTCGTCCATGACGTGGCTGGAGACGATCAGCGTCGTGCCGGCCGCGGCCAGGGCCGCGAACTGCGCCCAGAGGTCCTCGCGCAGCACCGGATCGAGCCCGACCGTCGGCTCGTCGAGCACCAACAGCTCCGGCGAGGCGACGAGCGCACAGGCCAGCGAGGCACGGGCGCGCTGGCCGCCGGACAGGGAGGAGACCGCCTGGCCGGCCGCGTCGCCGAGCCCGACGTCCGCAACCGCACGGTCGGCGGCCCGCGCACCGACGCCGTGGACGGCGGCGAAGTAGCGGGCGTTGGCGCGCACCGTGAGGTCGGCGTAGACGCTGGGCGCCTGGGTGACGTAGCCGACGCGGTGCCGCAGCTCGCGGTGCCCCGCGGGGACGCCGAGCACGGTCACCGAGCCGGATCGCACGCGTTGCACGCCGACGACTGCGCGGAGCAGCGTCGACTTGCCGCCGCCGCTGGGCCCGAGCAGGCCGGTGACGGTGGCCGGCTGGAGGTCGCAGCTGATGCCGTGCAGCACGGTGCGGCCGCCGCGCGCGACGACCAGACGGTCGACCGCGACGGCGGGAGGCCGAGGGGCTGCGGGTTGCTGGAAGTCGATGCTCATCATCCGGACTCCTATGTCATTGGCTGTTGACTTCAACAGTAGATGAATTCAACAGGCGTTGACAAGCCCCTGCAGCGGTTCATTTCTCGATGATCGGCGCGCTCGCTGGGGCGCGTTCGCCGTACCGGCGGTGGTGGAGGGCGGAGGGTCCGGCTGTCCGGGCACGTCCTGCCAGCCCGGCGTCAGCCGCCGATCGCGGACATCGGCCGCAGCGGCCGGATGAACGACGGGTCGTCGATCCCGTGGCCCTTCTTCTTGCCGGCGACGGCCGCCTGCCAGACCTCGGCGAGCCGGGCGTCGGACGCCCCGGACCGCAGCACCGAGCGCAGGTCGGACTCGTCGGTCGCGAACAGGCAGTTGCGGATCTGCCCGTCGGCGGTCAGCCGGAGCCGGTCGCACGCGCCGCAGAACGGCGCCGTGACCGAGGCGATGATCCCGAGCCGGGCGGGTCCGCCGTCGACCAGCCAGGTCTCGGCCGGGGCGCTCCCGCGGGTCGGCTCGGGGGTCAGCGCGTGAGCAGCCGACACCGCCTCGACGATCTCGGCGGCCGGAACCATCGCGTCGCGGCTCCACTCGTGCTGCGCGTCCAGCGGCATCGACTCGATGAAGCGCAGCTCGTAGCCCCGCTCGAGGCAGAACTCGAGCAGGTCGAGCACCTCGCTGTCGTTGACGCCGCGGGTCAGGACGGTGTTGACCTTCACCGGCGTCATCCCGGCCTCCGCGGCGGCGGCGAGCCCGCCCAGCACCTTGTCGTGGCCCGGCCGCCGCGTCAGCGCGGTGAACACGTCGGGCCGCAACGTGTCGAGGCTGACGTTGACGCGGCGCAGGCCGGCCGCGGCCAGCGCCGGCGCCAGCTCGCGGAGCCGGAGCCCGTTGGTCGTGACGCTGAGCTGGAGACCGGGCGGGATCGCCGCCAGCCGGGCGACGAGGTCGGCCAGGCCCGGGCGGAGCAGCGGCTCGCCGCCGGTCAGCCGCACGCTGCGAACGCCGAGGCCGGCGGCGACCGACACCACCCTGACGATCTCGTCGTCGCTCAGCAGCTCACCGCGGTCGAGCCACGGCACGCCCTCCTCGGGCATGCAGTAGGTGCAGCGGAGCGTGCACCGGTCGGTGAGCGAGACCCGCAGGTCGGTGTGCACTCGACCGAACCGGTCGACGAGGGCTCCCGCGGCGACCACGGCCCCATGGTACGTCTGCCTCCTGGGACGCGCGGCGGCGCGGTCCGGCTGACTGGCGCGTCGCGTGCAGCCGGCCGGACGCGCGATGATGCGCTGTCACCCGCGGCCGGCGCGGGCGGACGGACCTCGGAGGAGGCGCAGGTGCCCGACAGTGACGAGGCGTCAGCGGACCAGCCCGAAGACGAGGCAGCGGCCGAACGGCGCCGGCTGATCGACCTCACCCGCGCGGAGAAAGGCATGCCGGAGCGCCGAAACCTGCGTCGGCTGCGCCACCAGCCGTCCTCGCGCTCCGGCAAGAGCGGCGCAGCGGCCGCCGACCCGCCGGCCGACGAAGGCGACTGATTCGCCTTGCGGTGACGCACGCCCGGCCATTTCGGACGGCGTTACACTCTCTCGCACTGCCACAAGGTGCGATGGCCGAGACCGTGCTGACCGCCCGAGTGTCTTCGCGGCGGCCGACGCGGAGTTCCACACTCAGCTGGTGTCCGGGGCGCGCAACTCGACGCTCAGCTCCCTGCTCGAGAACCTGTCCACCGACAAGATGCGCGACGCGCTCTGGCGCGTCGTCTCCCCGGTAGAGGCCAAGCAGCACGTCCATGACCAGCACCGGCAGATCGTCGGTGCGATGCAGCAGCGGGATCCGCTGCGGACCACCGCGCTGGTGACCGGACGCAGAGCGGAGGAGCAGGGTTGGCTCGCGACGTTCGGGCTGCGGCCGGCGAAACTCGAAGCAGTCTCCCCGCGGATCGCCTCCCAGCGGCGATCGGCCGAGCAGCCGTGATCGCGTCCGAAGCCCGCATCACCACGGCCGAACTGCATGCGATGCTGTAGCGCATGTTGAGAATCGGGTCGGTCGTGATGACCGTGTCGGACGTCGACAGGGCAGCAGCGTTCTGGACGCAGGCGCTCGGCTACGCGCCCGGCGCCCGCAATCCGGCCTTCCTCGCTCCGCAGAGCGGTGACGCTGCGCGACTGCATCTGGACACCGACGACCGGATGCACCTCGACCTGTGGGCGGACGACGAGGCCGAGCAGCAGGCCGAGGTCGAGCGCCTGGTCTCGCTCGGCGCGACGCGCGTCGACTGGCAGTACCCGGACGACGCCGACTTCGTGGTGCTGGCCGACACCGAGGGCAACCTGTTCTGCGTGATCAACACCGCCGCCTGACGCCGCGGTCCGTGATCAGGTTGGCCGCCGACGGATCGCCAGAGCGGTCCGATCCACGCCCGACCTGATCTAGTGCGTGGGATGGTCAGCTCGTGGCGGAGCGACGGACGAGGCGTACGGCGACCGGCCGGGCGGCGACGGGGAAGCCGCAGCTGAGCGCTGCGTACTGCGGCGTGTGGAGCGGGTGACGGGAATCGAACCCGCGTTGCAAGCTTGGGAAGCTCGTGTTCTGCCTCTGAACTACACCCGCGTGCCGGCCGCGGACGGCCGTACGGTCGCCAATAGTAACGGCTCGCCCTGCGAGCCGCCGCCCACTCAGTCGCGCGGCTCGTCCAGCGCCATCGCGAGCGACGGCAGGTCGGGACGTGGCCGCCGGGGCTCGCGTACGCCGGCCGTGTCGCCGCCGTCGAAGCCCCGGCCGTACGGGCCGACGCCGGCCGGCACACGCCGGAGCCGCCGCAGCAGCGGGATGTGCGACAGCGCGCGCGACCACGCGGGCTCGTAGTACCGACACGGTCCGGTCCGGTTCATGGCTCCAGTCTGCGCCCGCCGATGCCGCGCTGGCTAGACTGCGCCGCACTGCCCGCCGTACGACGGAGTGCCCGTGCTGCTGTCCGACCGCGACCTGCGCGCCGAGATCGACGCGGGCCGGGTGGTCCTCGACCCGTACGACCCGGTGATGATCCAGCCGTCGAGTGTCGACGTGCGGATCGACCGCTACTTCCGGGTGTTCCACAACAGCCGCTACACGCACATCGACGTCGCGCGTGAGATGGACGACCTGACCGAGCTGGTCGAGCCGCGCGGCGACGAGCCGTTCCTGCTGCACCCGGGCGAGTTCGTGCTCGGGTCGACCCTCGAGTGCGTCACGCTCCCGGACGACATCGCGGCCCGGCTGGAGGGCAAGAGCTCGCTCGGCCGGCTCGGTCTGCTGACCCACTCCACTGCCGGCTTCATCGACCCCGGCTTCACCGGCCACGTGACGCTCGAGCTGAGCAACGTCGCCAACCTGCCGATCACGCTCTACCCGGGCATGAAGATCGGCCAGATCTGCTTCTTCCGGCTCTCCAGCCCGGCCGAGAAGCCGTACGGGTCGGGGGCGTCCGGCTCGCGCTACCAGGGACAGCGCGGACCGACGCCGTCCCGCTCGTACAGGGACTTCCACCGTACGGCGGTCCCGCCGGCCGGGTGACGGCTCAGAACGCCGCCGCCGGCCGCCACTGACCGTGCACCTCGCGGAGCACCGCGACGATCTCGCCCACGGTCGCGTACGCCTTGGCGGCCTCGATGCAGGCCGGCATGACGTTGTCGCCCGCGCGCGCGGCGAGACCGAGGGCGTCGAGCGCCGAGCCGACCCGCGCGGCGTCGCGCCGCGCGCGCACCGCTTGCACGGACGCGGCCTGCCGCGCCTCCATCTGCGGGTCGACCCGGAAGACGTCAAGCGGCTCCGCGGGCGAGGGGTGGCGGTTGACGCCGACCAGAGTCCGCTCGCCCGACTCGACCTCCTGCGCCAGGCCGTAGGCTGCGTCGGAGAGCTGCTCGGCGAAGAAGCCGCTGGAGATGCAGGCGAGCGCGCCGCCGCGCCGCTCGATGTCGTCGAGCGTCGCCCAGACCCGGCGTTCCAGGTCGTCGGTGAGCGTCTCCACCGCGTAGGAGCCGGCGAGCGGGTCGAGCGTGTCGGCGACACCGCTCTCGAAGGCCACCACCTGCTGTGTGCGCAGCGCGAGCGTCGCCGCCTGCTCGGTCGGCACGCCCAGCGCCTCGTCGTACGCCGACACGTGCATCGTCTGCACGCCGGCCAGCGCCGCTGCGAGCGCCTCCACGGTGGCGCGGGCGATGTTGTTGAGCGGCTGCTGCGCGGTGAACGTCGAGCCGGCGGTGAACGCGAAGATGCGCAGCTGCTGCGAGCGCGGGTCGAGCGCGCCGTACCGCTCCTTGAGCAGCCGCGCCCAGACCCGGCGGGCCGCGCGGAACTTCGCGACCTCGGGCAGGAAGTCCATCGTGATCGCGAGGAACGCGAACAGCGTCGGCCCGACCGCGTCGACCGACACGCCGCGGCGGACGGCGTCGTCCAGGTAGGCCCGCGCGTTGGCGAACGTGTAGGCGATCTCCTGCACGGCGTCCGAGCCCGACTCGCGGATGTGGTAGCCGGAGATCGCCAGCGGGACCCAGCCGGGCACGTGCTCGACGAGGTGCTCGACTGTGTCGACGGCGAGCCGCAACGACGGCTCGGGCGGGAAGATCTGCGTCCCCCGCGCGATGAACTCCTTCAGCACGTCGTTCTGGATGAACATGCCGAACTCGTCGGGCTCGACGCCGCGCTTCTCGGCCAGCGCGATGAACAGCGCGGCCCACAGGTAGCCGATGGAGTTGGCCGTCGTGCGCACCTGGGAGAGCTGCTCGAGCGGGATGCCGTCCATCAGGATCTCGATGTCGGCGAGCGAGTCGATCGCGACGCCGACCCGCCCGACCTCGCCGGCGGCGCGCGGGTCGTCAGAGTCGAGGCCCAGCTGGGTCGGCAGGTCGAGCGCGACGGAGAAGCCCGTCACCCCCGCGTCGAGGAGCGACCGGAACCGGCGGTTGCTGTCGGCCGCGCTGCCGAAACCGGCGTACTGGCCCATGATCCACGGCTTCGGCTCGGCCGAGATCCCGCGCGTGAACGGGTAGTCGCCGGGGTGCTCGGCGTCCGCCGGCGCGTAGTCCGCTCGCAGCCGCTCCATCAGCCGGACCCGACCGATCCGCGCAGCTGCTCGCGCAGCACCTTCTTGGCGATCTTGCCGGTGGCGTTGAGCGGGAACGAGTCCACCCGGCGCAGGTCCTTGGGCTTCTTGTACGACGCCAGCCGAGCCGCGCAGTGCTGCAGCACCTGGTCCCCGGTCACCGTCGACCCGTCGCGGACGGAGTAGAGCGCGGTCACCCGCTGGCCCCAGTCCGGGTCGTCGACGCCGAGCACGGCGACCTCGGCGATCCCGGGCACCTCCGCGATCACGTCCTCCACCTCGCGCGGGTAGATGTTGTAGCCGCCGGAGATGATCATGTCGCCCTTGCGGTCGACGAGGTAGAGCCGGCCCGCCGCGTCGAGCCGGCCGAGGTCACCGGTGTGCAGCCAGCCGTCGACGACGCTCTTGCCGAGGTCGTCGCGGCTGGCGGCGTTCCAGTAGCCGCGCATGACGTGGTCGCCGCGCGTCACCACCTCGCCGACCTCGCCGGTGGGCAGCGGCCGGCCGGCCTCGTCCACCACCGCGAGCTCCACCCCGAACGCCGGCTGCCCGGCCGAGGTGAGCAGCTCCGGCTCGCCGGCGAGCGCCCGCTCGTGGTCCTCCGCGTCGAGCACCGTCACCGGCGGGATCGCCTCGACCAGGCCGTAGTACTGCACCAGGTGCGGCGTCAGCCGGTCGTGCGCCTGACGCATCTGCTCCGGCGGCATCGGTGCTCCGGCGTAGCCGAGCACTTTCAGCCCGGCCATCCGATGCGGGTCGACGTTGGGCAGCGCGAGCAGCCGCGCGACCATCGTCGGCACCATCGCGGTGTGGGTGACGCCGCGGTGCGCCACGGCGTCGACGAACGCCTCCGGATCCCAGCTGGGCATGACGACCTGCGTGGCGCCGGCGGCGAGGAACGGCAGCACGAACAGCCCGCTGGTGTGGGTGATCGGCCCGGCGTGCGCGTAGACGTCACCGGGTCCGGGCGGCGTGCCGATGACGTCGAGCGTCATGTTGACGAGGCTGGCGAGCCAGTTGCGGTGCGTGCGCTCCGCGCCCTTCGGGTGGCCCGTCGTACCGGAGGAGTAGTGCAGGCCGCAGAGCGCGTCGGCGTCGATGGGTGGCAGCGGCCTCGCCGGGGAGCTGGCGACGAGCCGGTCGTACGGCGTGCCGGGCGCGTCACCGACCACCACCAGCCGCGCCTCGCCGAAACCGTGCAGCAGGTCGGACGCCGGCTCCGCGAAGCGCGCGTCGTAGACCAGCGCGACCGCGCCGGAGTCGTCGGCGATGCGCGCCCAGTCGGTCGGGTGCAGGCGGTGGTTGAGCGCGACCCGCACCAGCCCGGCGGCGCGGATCGCCAGGTCGGTCTCCAGATACGTCGTGCTGTTGGTCTGCAGGTCGAGCACGCGGTCGCCAGGCTGTAGTCCCAGCCCGCGCAAGCCGTTGGCCACCCTGGCGACGCGGTCGCCGAGCTCGCCGAAGGTGAGCGTGCGGTCGGGGCCGTCCACGGCGACGCGGTCGGCGTAGCGCCGGGCGGACCGGGCGACGAGCTGGCCGACGTCCACCTCAGCCGTCCAGGCCAGGCGCGACGTAGGCCGCGTCGAGCAGCCGGACGCCGTCCTGGAGGACGACGACCGGGTTGAGGTCGAGCTCGTAGCCGGCCGGCCACCCCTCGACCAGCGCCGAGACGTCCACGAGCAGCCCGACCAGCGCCTCGACGTCGAGCGCGGGCCGGCCGCGGACGCCGTGCAGCACGGCGGCGCCGCGCAGCTCGGTGACCATCTCGCGGGCGTCGGTCTCGCCGACCGGCAGCAGCCGGAACACCGCGTCGTCGATCACCTCGGCGAGCACGCCGCCCGACGCCAGCGTCAGCACCTGGCCGAGCGACGAGGGCGCGACACCGACCAGCAGCTCCGCGCCGCCGTCGACCATCTCCTCGACGAGGACGCCGCCGCCAAGCGCAACCAGCCGGTCGTACGCCGCCGGCGCGTCGGCCCGCGTCACACCCAGCAGCACGCCGCCCGCCTCGGTCTTGTGCAGCAGGCCCGGCACGACGGCCTTGAGCACCGCCCGGCCGCCGACCTGGCCGACCGCCGACGCCGCGTCGTCGCGGCCGGTGGCCGGGCGGTTGCGCGGGACCGGGAGGCCGGCCGAGGCGAGCAGCGCCTTGAGGTCGATCTCGCTCGCGCCGGGGGGCGGCGCGGGCGGCCCTGTCGCCGGGCGCGGTGGCGACTGCTCCCGCGGGCGGGTCTCCCACAGC